>CBKWFZ010000247.1:0-5922 GCA_966673785.1 uncultured bacterium | reverse complement strand
GGACATACAAAGCCGGAGCACTCACGGAGTTTACCACGTCATCGCCGTTATTTTCCGATCTCGCAACGAGTGATGTGCATATTGAAGTCTACTATGAGCCGGTCACGGTGCAGGAGGGGATCGTAATCAACGAGTTTTCGGCAGCCAATACGCTATTCGAAGATCCGTTCGGAGAAAAGGATGACTGGATCGAGATCTACAATCGGGGAACAAGCGCTGTTGACATCGGTGGTTTCTTTGTCACCGACAATCTGAACCAGAAAATGAAATACCGGATTCCGCATGACGCGGCCGAAACGATCGTTGAGCCGGGTGAGTATAAGCTGCTATGGGCCGACGAACAGATTACGCAGGGACCGCTTCACCTTAACTTCAAGCTTTCTGCAGACGGTGAGCAGATTGGTATTTACCAGAAGGTAGGGGCAGATTTAATTAAGGTAGACGAGCTGACGTATGGCCCGCAGCAGGTAAACACGTCATACAGTCGCATACCAAATGCCGACGGTCCTTTTCTTGAGACGTCAAAATATACGCCCCTTGGGGAGAACGAGCTGGAAATCCCTACGGATTCGGAACGCGATATCGATGGAGCCGTCCAGGTGTTCCCAAATCCAACGTATTCGTCAATCAGGGTTGTGTCGGTACTGCCGGTCCGGACGCTGGTTGTTTATGATCTCGCCGGAAGAATTGTAAAAACCGTTCCGGAGATTGCAGAATCGGGCGAAGTATCGCTGGATGAATTACCGGCGGGGTTATACTCTGCGGTGTTTACGCTTGGACAATCCGTTGTCGTAAAGCGGGTGATTAAACGTCAGTAGGCGGATCATGAAACAGAGCTTTTTTTGTTGACGAGGTCAGCATTAGCATGCAAATAAAAAAAGTCCCGCCTTTCGGCCGGGACTTTTTAGTAAATAGGAACCAAACCTTATCCTATTGTGACCTTTTCGCATTGATCGGGAACGTGCCGAACTGTCCCACGGTAATGTTACCGTTGAACTCGTCGTCACTGATCGTGCCTTTCACCTGGACCTTCATGCTGTTGCCTCCAAAAGAAACTTCGTAGCTGTATGAAAGTTCGTTGCCGTTGAGGGTTATGTCGCTGAGCGGATTTTCATTCGGGAAGCGGTTGTTGGATATCGTTCCGGCCAGTTGTTCTCCTTCCCTGGTTAGGATAAACTTACCTGCGCCGCCCTGGGGTGAGTCAATCGTATAGTCCCATGTTCCTACCGGGTTTACGACTGCTGCGCTATCCTTTTCGACCATCTTGTCATTCGTCTTGCTCTGTACGGGTGCACCGCCACGCTGACCGCCGCCGTTTCCGCCGCGATTCATTCCGCCGCCACCTGCGGGCTGTGCGCCAGCGTCCATGCCCATTCCATCGCCGCCGCCGTCTTTCATGTCATCGTTGTTGATACGGCTGCCCCGGCGGCGCGGACTCTGATCAACGCTCATCTTGCCAAACCGGTAACTGATGTTTATGCGAACGCTCATGTTGTTCATTGTGTTAACGCTGAACTGGCTCACCTGCGGAGTAATAGTCTCGCTTCTGATCTTGATACCCTTCTGCAGGAAATTCTCCAGTCCCAGGCCTATACTTCCTCTTTTCTCGTTGAATTCTTTCCGCACTCCCAGGCTATACATCCTGAAATTTCCCTGATAGCCCTGGAGTTGTACCTGTCTTCCGCGGCCAAAGCCGAAGAACTGCACAGCCCAACCCTTGTTGAGGTTGTAGCTTCCGAAGAGTCTTCCACTCACAACCCAGCCTTCGTTGCTTGCGCGGAAATCCGGATCAGGTACGTTGTTATCCAGGACGGAATAGTAGACATCGCCACCGCCATTCAACATAAGTTTTCCGATATTGACGCTGGCGAATACGCTTGCTCCATAAGCGTCCTCGAGGCCGATATTATAATAGGTAGTGCGGATAGCAGCTGGATTTTCTTCATCACTTTCCTGAAGGCTTTGGATTGCATCGTTCGTTGTACGTGCGAAAGCAGTGAAGTTTAGGGAAGTACCTTTGATAAAGGTGCTGTATCCCAGTTCAAAGTTGTCGGTATATTCAGGGTCGAGTCCGGGATTTCCAACTGTGTAATTAAGTCCCCCTTGCTGATACTGTCTGTTTGGATTCAGGAACCGAATTGAAGGTCGTTGGATTCGTCTGTTATACGATGCCTTGATTGTTTTGCCGTTTTTGAATCGTTTGGAGACATTTACGCTCGGAACGAGTACTCCATAAGAAGGGATGTCTACATCCTGCCGCCCCTCTTCGATGGATTCCTTAAACGCAGAGATTGTCGTGTATTCGTAACGCGAGCCGGCCTTTAAACTATAGCCACTGGCGAAACTGACGGTGTATGTGAGATAACCAGCGATTACATTCTGGTCATAATTCAGATTATTGCGACCAGTATTTCCTCCGGTCACATCGCTGTACACTTTTCGCATGATATCCTTGGCGCCGATTTCAAAGATCTGTTTATCTCCGATAGGCGAGACGTAATCGGCCTGGATCGTCACCTCCTGGTTGAAGCTGTCGTTCTCGTTTGAGAGATCAGGAGGCATCTCGGATGTTGAATTGATAATCGAGTTTTCGAAAAAGCTGTAGTTATTATTCCGGCCGAACTGCCCCTGGAAGCTCAACTCTTTGCCCTTGGTGTCGTAGAGGTGCGTGAATGTAAGCGAGGCGTCAACCGAATTTGAGCGGCTTCGATTTTCACTTTCCGACAATGTAGAGCTAATAAGATTTCCATCCGATGCAAAAGATTGCAGGAGATAATCATCCTGGAAACGATTAAATTTTCTAAGACCGAACCGCACGGATGACGCGATGAAGTTCTTTTCGTTGATATCGTAGTCCCAGCCCAGCGTATAGTTTCCGAACATCATACGGTTATCGGTATTTGCCCGCTGAACGGTTGTCTGGGCCGAAGTAATTGTCCTGTTTTCGAAATCGCCTGTTATATTATATCCGGCGCGTCCCCAGCCGCCTAAAGAAAAGCCCATCTTGCCGCGGCGGAAGTTTCCGTTCAATCCGAGGTTAGAACCGCGTAAGCCGATGCCGGCGTCTACGCCGAGGGTTAATCCTTCGATCTTGTTTTTCTTGGTGATGATATTAATGATACCGGCTGATCCTTCGGCGTCATACTTCGCGGAAGGGCTCGTGATCACTTCAACGGTCTTGATCTCATCCGCCGGAATCTGCTTCAATGCGTCGGCGATGTTACTCGCAACGATGGTAGAAGGTTTGTTGTTGATGAGTACCTGGATATTCTGATTTCCGCGAAGCGACACATTTCCGTCAAGATCTACGGTAAGCATGGGAACCCGGCGCAGTACATCGGAAGCGTCACCCCCTTTGCTCGTCAGGTCATTCTCCGCATTGTAGATCGTGCGGTCGACTTTTTCTTCGATAAGCGCTTTCTGACCTTCAACCGTAATTTCTTTAAGGATCTCGGCGGTGACACCGATTGAGACAGTGCCCAGATTGATATCGTTATTTTTTTCCGGAACGTTAACGTTTACTGATTTTGACTGATATCCGATAAACGAAACGACAACGGTATAGCTGCCAGGGGGAATATTCTTGATGGTAAACTTGCCTTTGTCGTCACAAACAGCACCGTTCACAGGCTGGTCCGACCCTTTCTTCATCAACGCCACGGTGGCAAACTCAACCGGATTTCCCGAGGCCGAGTCAACCACTATGCCCGATATTTTCCCGTCCGACACTTCCGGTGTGTTCATGGCAAAACCGGTCAGGCTGCACATCAAAATCGCGACAATCGCGTAAATCTTTCTCATATTATAAGGTATGGTTTTCTGTTCGGCACGGCTACACCGTCGCCAGTCAGATGTTTGAACGGCAAAAGAAAGGAATAGTTAACGGTCCCGGGTCACCATTCGATCGTTGCCGCAAACAACTCGACGTTCGCCGACGATTATCGACCGTTCTGATTGACGATGCGTTGTATGCTGTTCGTCGATAGAAATCCATGAACGGCCGAAAACAGGGATTAACATGTAAGATCAGGATACACAAATCCTATCTTTCGGTGTTACCTCTCACATGGCGCCTTTTATTGACCGAAGCAAGAACATCTGGTTACACGTTTCCTTCTGGTGCGTGTATCTTTCATTCAACCTGTACCAGGTCACGGTTTTTACGCGCCGGTTTGAGTCGTTCGACTGGGGCAAAGGGATCTCAATCCTCATCGGGCACTTCCTGCTGATGCTGTTCATCGCCTATTTCAACTACTTCTTCTTGCTTCCACGGTTTCAGCAACACAAAAGCTGGCTCCGTTACATTCTTCATTTCCTGCTTCCGTTTCTGGTGGTCATTGTTGCGCGGGTTTACTGGCAGCGGTTCATTATTGATGGTCTTACGCACCAGGACCGGTTTGCGTATTCCACGATGTTCATCGTCCAGTCGGTGGTTATTACACTGTTCATTGCAATTTTTATCGGATTTCTGCGCTTTGTCAGCGACTGGTTCGAATTTCAGGCTACAAAGCAGGAAATCGAGACGGAACGCCTTACGGCTGAGCTAAGTTTTCTCAAGGCACAGATCAATCCGCATTTTCTCTTCAATACACTCAACAATCTCTATTACCTGGCTTATTCGAAGTCGCCGAATACGACAGAAGTGATCGCCAAGCTCTCGCACGTAATGCGTTACATGATTCACGATTCGAATTATCCGCTCGTGCCGCTCAGCAAGGAGATCGAGTACATTGAAAACTACATCGCGCTTGAGCGGCTTCGGCTCAACGATCAGACGACCATCAATCTCAACATCCAGGGGGAAACGGCAAAGGTGCAGGTGGCACCACTGATCCTGATAACCTTTCTGGAAAATGCCTTTAAGCACGGCATTACAAACACTACTTCTCCGGCATGGGTGAACATACTTATCCAGGCCGATGACAGGGAGCTTGTATTCGTCGTTGAAAACAGCAAAAGCAAAAATGACGGCGCAGAGAAAGTGGAAAAGTCGGGAATTGGCCTGGCCAATGTAAAACGGCGGTTGGAGTTGTTATACCACGGCCGGCACGAACTTCGAGTGGAAGATGAGCCCGATAGATATTATATTGAGCTAAAACTCCAGCTGAACCGGCAGCCATGATTACTTGTCTGATCGTTGAAGATGAACCGCTTGCAAGGAATCTCCTGACGGAATACGTTCAGAAGGTGCCTTACCTGAAACTTATCCAGGCATGCTCAAATCCGCTTGCTGCGTTGGAGATTCTGCGGAAGGAACAGGTGGACCTGCTTTTCCTCGACATTCAGATGCCGGAACTTACAGGAATTTCGCTCCTCAAAACGCTTCAGAAAAAGCCATTTGTCGTTCTGACAACCGCTTATTCGCAATATGCGATCGAAGGATATGAACTGGATGTTGTCGACTATCTGCTGAAGCCGATCACCTTCGAACGCTTCCTGAAAGCCGTAGAAAAGATTAACCAGCGCCTCGGGGCACCGGAAAGGGTTCATGCGGACGCGAAGAAAGAGGAGCAAACCTATGTCTTTGTCAAGGACGGCACCCGGCTGGTGAAGGTAGCTTTCGACAATATTCTATATGTCGAAGGCATGAAAGACTACGTAACGATTCACATGCGCGGGCAAAAAATCACAACTTTGCAGCGGCTGAAGGTGCTTGAAGACCAATTGCCTGCGAACAAGTTCATTCGCGTTCATCATTCCTATATTGTCGCAATCGAGGCGATCGACGCTGTCCATAAAGGCGAAATCAGGATCGGCAACGACCATATTCCCATCAGCGAAAGCTACCGCAAGGCATTTCGCGACTTTATCGAAAGCCGGCAAATGGGGAATTAGGTCCGTATGCCGTTTTTGCGAGGGTTCAGATGACCCGTGTTTTGCACGAATGAAAATTAAATCTATTTTTGCCGGACATCACAGGGG
>CBKWFZ010000246.1:0-5925 GCA_966673785.1 uncultured bacterium | reverse complement strand
CCGGATCAATCCCGTCCTAAGGTAATCACGTTCCCCAACGGCAAGCACATGGAGACCCGCTTCTTCAAGTACTACCGCAATTGTATTACAGGTAAGATACCGGACCAGTACTCATATTCGGTCTTCTGGCAGCCGATTCAGGATGTTATTGCCAAAAGTTCGACGATATACCTGTCTGCGGACGGTGTGTACAACCAAATCAACCTTGAAGCAATTCCCACACCGGATGGGAAGTACATTATTGACAACTCCAACATAATACTGGTCAGCAACACGAAAGATCTTTACCTCCGAAAGGTAAAAACACGTCTATCCAACAGCGACAACACAGCATCGATCTTTGGCAATCCGCAATTTTATGCAACCGCGAATGGCAGGAACAATATCCCCCAGCTCCCGGGCACTGAACGTGAGGTGAGCCAGATTGGATTTATGTTAAAGCAGAAAGGATACGCCACCACAACGTATGTTGAAAAGACGGCAACCGAAGAGCGCGTCAAGGAACTGAACAGCCCCAAAATCTTCCATATCGCGACGCATGGTTTCTACAGACCGAGCGACGAGGTTGCCGATGAAGGTGATCTTGAGCCAAATGAAGCACAGCTGGCCCGGAATCCGCTTCTACGTACAGGCCTGCTGCTCAAAGGGGCCGGAGACGTAATGGAAAAGACCCAGTTCAACTACAACATCGAAAATGGCATACTAACTGCTTATGAAGCGATGAGTCTGAACCTGGATAAAACCGACCTGGTTGTACTTAGCGCGTGCGAAACGGGATTAGGCGAAGTGCAAGCCGGCGAGGGGGTTTATGGCCTTCAACGTGCTTTCCTGAACGCGGGCGCAAAATTGCTGATCATGAGTATGTTCAAGGTCGATGATGCGGCCACGGAGAAACTAATGCTCTTTTTCTATCAGAAGTACCTGAACAGTGGAAAATGGCGCGAAAGTTTTACCGAAGCGAAGAAACAACTTCGGACGGAATACCCCGAACCAATTTACTGGGGTGCAATTATGATGATCGGACTGGAATAGTCCGTGAACGACAGCAGAACTATTTCGACCCGGGATTTTGTTAGCTTTTTCTGGGTAATATGTCGTTTTATTTATGATTTTTAGGGCGAAATGAATAGCAAGCGAACGTTTTTCAAAACTTTATCGATTTTAGCAGTAGTCATTGCAGTCGGATTCCTGATGGGATCGTGCAACGATACCCGGACGGAAAGCAGCAGTGAGGAACCAAGGGATTCTACCCTCCTGTCGTACACCGTACTAAGCGTCCTCCCGCATAATGCCGAGGCGTTTACCCAGGGACTTATTGTCCACAATAACAAGATCCTTGAAAGCACCGGCCAGAACGGAACGTCGTGGGTAGGCGAAGTAAATCCGGCTTCAGGCAACCACGACAAGAAGATCACCCTGAGCAAAGATTATTTTGGAGAAGGTATTACCGTGCTCAATGACAAACTTTACTACCTCACATACCAAAACCGCGTAGGTTTCGTCTACGACGCCGAGTCGTATGAAAAACTAACCGAGTTTTCTTATGACCCTAAGATCAACGAAGGCTGGGGTCTTACGAACGACGGTAAGAATCTGATCATGAGCGACGGCACCGATAAGATTCACTTTCTTGACACCGCCAACATGCAAGTCGTCCGGACGATCGCGGTGCGGGACGGAAACATGCGAATCAAAGAAGTCAACGAATTGGAATACGTGAACGGATACATTTTTGCCAACGTCTGGCATACAAACTGGATCTTGAAAATCGATCCCAGTAACGGTACCGTTGTCGGAAAGCTTGACTTGTCGCGGCTGGGAAATGAGATCCGTGCCCAGTATCCGACCGCCGACGTTCTCAACGGCATTGCTTATGACAAGAATTCCCGCGCATTCCTTGTGACGGGCAAACTGTGGCCGAAAGCTTATCTCATTCGGATACAATAATCAAAGACCAAGGTCGAGCTGATTATCGTCTTTTTTCCTGGTGAGCCGGGAACGTGATGGAGCGACCGATATAATTTCACCGGTCCTGACATACAAAAGATAGCCTTCAATTTCAACGAAGTTCATTTTGCGTATGATTTCAAGATAGTCAGCCACCTGTTTCTGGTCTGCCTTTACCGGTTCACCTGTTTTGAAATCAATCACAACGGCCTTCCTTCCTGCAATGAGCAATCGGTCAACCCTGCTCTCGTTACCGCCGGGAAGTAAAATCGGAACTTCCGTTCGAACCTCCCAACCACCGGAAAACCATGAGCGAACCCTGTCGTTTTCCATCAGCGCCTGAAGCCGCTGCGCCAGGTCGTTTCGTTCCGACGACGTAATGGATCCACTCATTTCAAGATCAGCGAGCACCTGGTCAATTTCGTCCTTGTTACGAATACGCGACAATACCGCATGCAGGTGAATGCCGTAATTGATTTTCTCACGCCTTTCATCGTCGGACTCAAAATAATCAGACGCGCTCTTTCGAATTACCAGTTTTTCGCGCCAGGGTGAAACGGCGTAACTGTGGAGCGAAACCGTATTCATTTCTTCGATCCTGTCAGTTCCCGAATGGACAATGGCACCCGTTGAGAGCACGCTGTCCTCCGCATTGAACAGTGGCATCAAATCGGCGGATTGTTCGATTGCGCTGTACAACAATCCGGCTACTGTCTTTTTTCCTGACTTGTTTGCAGGATGTGGTGCAAATATCGTGAGTCCGGACTCGGCGCGTGTTAATGCGACGTAAAGCAAATTAAGATTATCGAGATAGGTACGAATGCGTTCCTCTTCATAGAATGCCCTGAAGTGAGTTCTGTCAAGTGTCGAACTGTACCTGACAGGCAAGTAGCCCGCATCCTGAAACAGTCCGTGATCCGACTTCACCCATAATTGCGGTGCCTTCATACTGTCGTGATCCAGCATCCATGCACAAAACGGGATCAACACATAGCGGAATTGCAGTCCTTTTGATTTATGAATACTGATAATTTGTGCCGCGTCAACTTTCCCGGATACGGGTATAGATTTCTTCTGTTTATTAAGCTCCCACCACTCAAGAAATGCACCAAGGTCGTTGCGATCGCGATTAAAAAAGTCGAGCACCAGATTTTGGAACGCCTGCAGGTATGCCAGCTCACCGGAATACTGGCCAAGTTTGAAAATTCCGATGAGCGTTTCTGTAAGTTCAAAGAGTGGTAACTTTTTCAGCGACGCCTTATGTTTTGTGAACTCTCCGGGAAGCACCGATTCAAACACCGCGGCGTTCGTAACGGAGAAAACCTCCGTCAGCGGCCGTTGCGGATCGGTAAGGCGTGCGTACTCGAAAGCAAGTTGAGCACGGGCAATATCGTCATCGGGATTTAACAAATATTTCAGTGCTCCTTCCAGCAGATTGATGGTCGCTGCGGAATCAATTCGCAGCGACTCACCGGAAACAACATCATATCGGAATCCGGGTTTCGCGTTACCGCCAAGCCGGTACTGCAGCAGATGATTGATCACGTCCTGCCCTTCATCGTTCCGCCTGACCAGGATTGCAATCTGGTTCAATGGAACTCCGACAGCCTGGAGTTGCTCCAGGTACGCGGGAATACTGTTGAGGGCTCTGTCTTTCCAGTGACCACCATCAGGATCATCGCGTAAGAACCTCAGCCGCACAAATCCGTCCTCACCCCGCGTCATCTTCTGAGCGACGTCTTCATACGCGGATGATGCGAGCGGATGACCTGTGTCTGCACTGGCGATCGCAGATGCCGATTCAAAGAACGCGTTGTTGAAGCTCACGACATTTGCAGCACTCCTATAGTTTGCATTAAGCGATTTTTTATCGACACGTGCTGCGCCAACCTCCTGTTCAACGGCAGAATGAAGCAGATTCAGATCTCCGCCCCGCCATCGATATATGGCTTGTTTTACGTCACCGACAACGAGGCTGGGGTAACCCTGATCAAGACTGTTTCGCAACAAAGGCAGAAAGTTCTTCCACTGGAGACCGGAAGTGTCCTGAAACTCATCAATCAGATAATTCCGATAAAAAGAGCCAACCTTTTCATACACGAACGGAGTCTCGCTGTCCTCGATAATCTTGTTGAGAAACTTCGGGGCGTCCGCGAGAAGCATGAGGTTGTGTTCGTGTTTGTATTCTCGCAGCTTGCGTGAGATGTCGGCTACCAATCCGAAAACATACAGATTCTCCAGCGCCACCTCCGCCGAAAGCGCATCGGTAATGCCACCTTCGACCATGTCGATAAGCCTCTGAACCCGAAACACGAGTTCTGATTCCGCCAACTGCAGGATATCCCGCCGATGCGGTGTTTTTTTGCTGGGCCACGCAGCGGATCCGGATGCCAACGCCCGTACGCGATCTTTCGTTTCCTTCAGATCGGCCACCCTTCTGGCGGAAGCCAGCGTATTGAGAAAACCAGGAAGACCATTGTTCTTACCCCAGTTCAGGTCGTCGAAGCCCCACGTCTGTCGTGCCATTATATCCAGGACCTCACGCGCCGCGCTATTCAACTGCCGAAGAAAAGTCATCCGCACCTTCATCAGCTTATTGCGGAGATTACGGAAATAGTCGTTGGCGCTGGTCGCAGTTGCCACCTCGTCCTCGATCAATTTGAACTCCTCCCTGAAGATCTCGCGCGAAAACTCGAGCAGATTTTTTCGAACATCCCATGGTTTGTCGTTTTCGAGATTCTCGCGTGCGTACTCCACTACCCACTCCGTTAGCTCAGGGTTACTTCCGAGTTCATCAATGAGGTTCGCGATCACCTCTTCGAGGACCGCGTCCTGGTCTATTTCAAGTCGGTAATCCCCATTCAAACCCGCTTCCCGGGTGAATGACCGGATTACTTTCTGAAAGAACGCATCAATGGTACTTATGGAAAACTGGGAATAGTCGTGCAGGATCGCGGCGCGTGCCTCCTGGGCGTATGACTGAAACGAAAGGGCATCAAGTTTTAATTCATCTTTAAGCTCGCCGGCCAGGTCACCCTCTCTGCCGTTGGCGAATTCATCGAGGTAGGCAAGAATACGGTCCTTCATCTCCTGCGTCGACTTGTTGGTGAATGTGACTGCAAGAATATGTCGGAAATAGTGCGCACGAAGGCGAAGGGCAAGTTTCAGGTACTCCTTTGCCAGCGTACGGGTTTTGCCGGAACCGGCGGAACTTCGGTATATGGTAAACGTCTTCGTGGGGAAATCGTCTTTGGGATTTAAAGTACAGTGGAAATCTTAACTTCCAAAGGCGCCATGCTCAAATTGAAAAGTTTCTTTAACTTGATGAACTTGTGACTTTATGCGACGAAGGATTCTTATTTGGGCACAGAAGATTGCGTTTTCCTTTCCTGTTCAACTATTACTCAACAATATCCAGCGAAATGTAGTCCTGCTATTTTGCTGGATTATCCTTTTTGCCATGGTCACCGGCAGCTTCGGCCGCTATCTTGGCATCCCCTACCTCTTCCTCGATCCCGAGTATCTCAATACGGTGGACTTCCGCGGTTTCTTTATCATCGGACTCGTGGTTGCCGGCTTTGTAACTGCTTTCCACATCAGTTGCTATATCATCGACGGACACCGGTTCACATTTGTCGGAACATTGTCGCGACCGTTCACAAAGTTTGCCCTGAACAACAGCCTCATTCCGCTGGCGTTCCTCATCACATACATCTATCAGATCGTTGTTTTTCAGATCAATAACGAATACACCACCGGAAAAGGCCTCGCTGCGAACCTCGGCGGACTCCTTTTGGGATACGTTCTTATGACTGTCATCTTTTTCATTTATTTCCGGCTAACGAATAAGGATATCTTCAAATACGTTGTTTGCCGCATTGATGAAAAAATCAAACAAAAGGTCAAGATCACGCGTGCGAGCGCGATGAAAAAACTTGATATCGCAAGAAAAAAGCAGGTACACGTCGACAACTACCT
>CBKWFZ010000245.1:0-5932 GCA_966673785.1 uncultured bacterium | reverse complement strand
CGTGAGTCGTTCGTCTGGGACCGGAGCGTTGTATCGCAACGGTGATTCAATCTCTCTGTTGCGCAGCGGATCGAAGCCAGTGCGCGGCGTATAGTCCGGGCGTATACGAATTGGCGAAGTCGTTGGGCCGAGCCGTGGAGTCTCCAAAGTCCGGTCGTTCTGATATCGAATCGACGGTTTGCGTCGAACCTGTGCCGGCGCTCCGGTCTCATCAACCATAAGCGGATCATTGATCACCTGAGCGGACGCCAGCGTTCCGGCAGCAAAGCAGATCATTGTGATAATTAGTTTCAGCATCCGTACGGGTTTACCTGGCAGTGGATATAAAGTGATGCCAAAAACGCGTTTGAAAGACACGAAACCTTAAAATTGTCTGACGCGCGCATGCATGGTCACGGCACACGGTTTCAATATTGGTATTCGTGGAACATAAACCCTGGCAGCGCTATCCGCTTTACTCGCCGGCTGTCCGAAATAATCCGGTGCTCCCCGGCTTTCGCTGGCAAAACCTCCGCTTTTTCTTTTCTTTGCGGGCAATTTATTACAAAGTAGAAATGAGATATTTTATTCTGGCGCTGGTTATGAGCAGTTTCTCATTAACGGCCATCGCACAATCGAAAAAGGATTTGATCAAGCAGGTGGAGAGTCTGAAAACGGAAATCAGCCGTCTTGAAAATGAAATCACTGAACTGAAAAAACCAAAAGAGGTTATTATCTCCAGCGAGATCCAGCAGGTAAGCTACGGACTTGGATCCCTGATGGCCACCAACATCCAAAATCAGGGCGTTGATTCAATCGACCTTGATGTGCTGACCGAGGCATTCAAGGACGTATTCAGCGGAGACTCGCTTCAACAGGATCAGCAAAAGTCCATGATGATCGTACAATCGTTTATGGACAAGGCTTATGAAAAGAAAGCTGAGAAGATGCGCGCCGGGAATGTCGCCTTTTTTGACCAGAACAGAACCAAAGGCGGCATTAAAGAAACGGAGAGCGGCTTGCAGTATGAAGTTGTTAAGGCAGGGAACGGCAAATCGCCCGGACCCAATGACCAGGTAACGGTTCACTACACCGGAAAGCTCCTTGACGGAACGGTGTTCGACAGTTCGGTACAAAGTGGAAAGCCGGCAACCTTCGGAGTGTCTCAGGTCATTCCCGGCTGGACTGAAGCGTTGCAGTTGATGAAAGAGGGCGACAAGTTCATTCTCTACATCCCTGACAATCTCGCGTACGGTGAGCGCGGGGCCGGCGGACGGATTCCGCCCTATTCGCCTCTGATTTTCGAGGTCGAACTTATTAAAGTTAACTGATATGTTTTCAAGGAAGCCCGTTCGCGGGCTTTCTAATACACTTCCTGTGGGATCACCGTCACACCCATGCCCTTGAACGTATTGTCGGCGGCACGTTCAAACCGTATGAATAACCGCGCGTCAGGATTGTTCTCCATGAACTGCGCGTCCTGCTCGGTCCATTGATAGATCGCGTCTTCAAGACAACAAGCTTTCACGCTGTCGCCAACCGAAATGTCGACGAGTGCGGTTCTGTCAAGTTCAAAAAGAACAGTATTACTTCCGAGTTCGTAAGTCATAGGATTGTTT
Organism: uncultured bacterium; assembly: GCA_966673785.1. GTDB lineage: Bacteria > Bacteroidota > Bacteroidia > Cytophagales > Cyclobacteriaceae > Ohtaekwangia. The sequence continues at coordinate 4,334 of CBKWFZ010000245.1, read as the reverse complement.
AAAACAGAATCCTAAAAAACTGATACCGGCAGACTGATTGACTCTCAGTACGAGGTAAGCCACTTGATAATTCTTGCCCAGAACGATTTCGGTTTTTCTTCCGGCTCAGCCGTCATGGTTTCGTGTTCTTCGTACCGCCTCACCGCCTTTGTCGGCCCCTTCGGGTTTACCTTCTTGTTATAATGATGTTTGCGGCGCTCCTTCTCTCGTTCAAGCTCGTTCTTTCGTCTTTCGGCGGCTTCCCGGGCGAGGCGTTCTCTTTCCTGGGCGACCGGATTTCTCGAATCACGTTTCGGATTTTTCCGAGGCTGACGCTCCTTTCTGTCACGGCTCTCGGGGCGGGCCACCGGGCGCTGTTGTTCCTGCGGCACGTCTTCAGCGGGCGGTTCAGCGTTTTCTTTTTTACGCGGAGCGGGCAACTCTATTTTGCCTAATACTTTAAGTCCTTTAAGTTCAACCTTTGGAGCTTTGATCACCCCTTCCACTTCATTCAACGCTGTTAGCTGTTCGTCCACCGGGGACAATGATTGTTCCTTTTCCGCAGGCTGCGTCTCTTCAATTGCAACCGTGACAGGTTGCTCAACGGCCGCTGGTTCGTTCTCCGGCAATGCCGTTGCGCTGACTTCTTCTTCAAGGGAACCGGATTCCAGGTTCTGAGGAGCAAAATGGGCGATCACAATCGTAAGCGCCTCGCCTTCCACCTTTGCATTGGCCGATTGTTCTATCGTGATGTTATGCCGGGCCAGCAACTCGACGATCTCGGCGGGACGCACTGAAAATTTCCGCGACAACTGAGCTAGTCTCATTCCGTATTTTTTGCGCGCGTAAATATATTATCCGCTACGCACAATAAAAAACCCACTTACAGAGCCTTTACGACTCTGAACGGGAATAGCAATATGCCGCTGATGAGTTTAAAAACAAGATCAAGGGTAAACCCCACGATCCGGAACGGCAACAGAAGAAGCCATATGAGGGGGAAGAGAATGATAAGCACCAGCGCCAACGGCCAGCACAGAACAAACAAAATACACCAGAGAATTACGGCGATGAGTGTTTTCATAGTAAACGAACGCGGTCACCTGATCAAATATAATTCCAGAATCGCGAACGCCGCAATTCAGCCGCTCAGCTACTTTTTGAACACGCAGTAATTTCAATACTGAACATGGGAATGCACGAAACTGTACACACGAAAAATATCGATCAGGAAATGCTCACCCTTCTCATGTGACGATATCCCCTGCCGAAAAGAACCAGATAAATGAAAAAGAGGCGCGACGACAGAGAAGCAGATCGATAACCAATCAGCCGAGGCTTACCGAAATCCGGGATGCCGCCGCAACGGCTTTGGCGCGCGCTTCGTCAATGCTCTCTCCACGAGCGAGACACACACCCATTCTTCGCTCCCCGTTCACATCCGGCTTTCCAAACAGCCGAACCTGCGTATCGGGTTCAGAAAGTGCATCCTCAATACCACTGTACGTGAGATCTGACGAATTACCGTGAACCAGCAACACGCACGATGCCGATGGCCCGAGCTGACGTATTACTGGAATCGGAAGACCGAGGATTGCGCGAACATGAAGTGCAAACTCGGAAAGATCCTGCGATATCATGGTAACCATTCCTGTATCATGCGGACGCGGCGATACCTCGCTGAAGTAAACATCATCACCCTTTACAAAAAACTCCACACCGAAGATTCCTCGACCGCCGAGTGCATTCACAACAAAAGCGGCAATCTCCTGCGCTTTCTCAAGCGTTGACTGACGCATTGGATGTGGTTGCCACGACTCGCGGTAATCACCCCGTTCCTGCCGGTGACCGATGGGAGCACAAAAGCTTACACCGCCTGCGTGTCTGACGGTGAGCAATGTAATTTCGTAATCGAACGAAACAAACCCCTCAACAATGACGCGACCTTTTCCTGCGCGTCCGCCTTCCTGCGCATAGCTCCAGGCCTTATCGATGTCATTTTGATTTTTTACAGTGCTTTGACCCTTGCCGGAAGAACTCATAACAGGTTTGACCACGCATGGGAATCCGATCTCAAGAACTGCTTTCGTGAAATCGTCGTAGCTGTCTGCGAACCGGTATGGCGACGTACGAATGCCCAGCGTCTCGGACGCAAGCCGCCTGATCCCCTCCCTGTTCATTGTGAGTCGCGCAGCATTCGCAGTGGGCACAACTGTAAATCCCTGCCTCTCAAATTCGACCAACACGTCCGTCGCTATTGCCTCGACCTCCGGAACGATATAATGTGGTTTTTCTTTTAAGATAACCTCCCGCAACGCATCACCGTCAAGCATGTGAACGGTATAGCTACGGTGCGCCACCTGCATCGCCGGAGCGTTTGCATAACGATCTACGGCTATTGTTTCAACGCCATATCGCTGAAGTTCCAGTACTACTTCTTTTCCCAGTTCGCCTGCTCCGAGTAACATTACTCGTAACGCTGATGATGTAAAGGGGGTGCCGATTTTCACACCGTTCATAGGACTTCAGAATTGATGGCAAACTTAAGGAAAACCGTGAACCAGTAGTGGATCCTGAAGCCTGGAACTTTTTGGTCGACCAATTGCTTTATGAGTCGGTGCAAAGCAAATACCTTATGTAAGGTTTTGTCCGTTTTTGCTACAAAAAATATATTTCTTTTTATAAGCGATTTCCAGGCAATACGAAACATCGTCATACGTGAAAAAAGTTAACCATCAAAAACCGGTTTTTTCTATTCAAAAGTCCATTTATCGGGGTCAATACAAAAATTCGTGAAACAAAAAAATCAAACTTTCCTGCCGAAACCACGTATCTTTGTATTGGAAGCAAATGAATACTAATTAGCAGAAGTTACAATAAAAAGGCAGGCATCCTCCTCTCCATGCCTCCGCGACGCAGGGACCCTAAGCAGCCCTGCGCACATGTGAAACCAAAAAAATCAACATGAAACGTTTGTTACTGGTAGTGGGAGTTGTTCTAATCATCGGAGTACTCGGTACTGGATTTGCGCGAAAGGGCAGCTCCGAGAGAACCGTTCAGAGAAAAGCCTGTACAGGGTATGTCGTCATTGAAGTAGATAAAGGCATTGATTGCAACGGCGACACGATCCGGCTGGTCAAGAAACATGGATTTTTCGAGATCGCAGCCGTGCAGAATTAACATCACAGAACATCATTAACTATTTAAAGAAGGTCACCGAAAGGCGACCTTCTTCGTTTTTCGCAGTTCCCTGTGAAGAAACTTTCCCGGAGTCACATTATTTTTGACGAGTTATGGCAGTGATTACCTACTCCGCTAAAATCGAAAAGTTTGCCAACAAGCAGGAGAAGACCGGATGGTCATACTTACCGGTTTCTTCATCGCGCGCCGAAAAGTTAAAACCCTCGTGCAAAGTCTCCTTTCGTGTGAAAGGACGGCTCGACGACATGCCGCTTAAACAGGTCGCGCTTCTTCCGATGGGTGATGGAAGTTTCATCCTGCCTGTCAACGGACAAATGCGAAAAACACTCAGGAAGAAAGCTGGCGATACGGTCGTCGTGCAACTTGAAGCTGACGAACGCCCTCTTCGTCTCTCAGGTGATTTCATTGTGTGTCTCAAGGATGACGATAAAGCCTATCGTTTTTTCCAAACGTTACCCAAATCACATCAGCTCTATTTCAGCAAGTGGATCGAAAGTGCCAAGACCGCCACAACCAAGTCAAAACGAATTACGATGGCGGTAATCGGACTATCACAACATCAGAATTTTGGAGAAATGATCCGCGCCAATAAGAAGAACAATCTATAGCGGCTTCTGCCTCCACTGTTTCTTTTCCGAAAGCCGTTTCTTCTTGCGTATCCGTTCGTCCTTTGAAGCTTTCGTTGGTTTCGTGGCCTTTCGTTTCTTCTTTCGTTCAAATGCCTTCGCCAGCATACGATCGAATTTAGCGATCACCGCCTCGCGGTTTTGAAGCTGCGACCGGTTCTCCTGCGCATCAATCAGTAAATCACCATCTTTTGTGATACTTGCGCCCAGCTTCTTATGGATAGTTTGTTTTTCTTCTTCAGTGAGAATACCAGAACTATCAACATGAAAACGAAGCGTCACACGGGTATTAACCTTATTCACGTTCTGTCCACCGGGACCACTACTCCTTGACGTAGTAAGCGTAAGTTCCGCGGCAAGCAATGCTGCATTTAATCGTGTTGCCATAACAATCTTCAAAAGTCCATCGACATCGGATCATCGTATACGAAAGTATAACCGAGATCACGTCTGATCCTGTCACTAATCACATACCGCCCCTCATTGTTTCGCGGTTCCACGAAAACGGGAAGCGCAATTCCAGCTGCC
>CBKWFZ010000244.1:0-5969 GCA_966673785.1 uncultured bacterium | reverse complement strand
GACGAGCCAGAGGATAAATATCAGAATGTAGGAGCATGCAACAATGATCCACACGTACTTCTCGTCTTTCCGCGCCCAGAAATTGACACCTTTTACAAGCAGGAACCAGTAAACAATTTCAAAAACATTCAGCGCCCGAAGCGGATAGGCAAACCGCTTGTCGAGTGTCGCATAGTCGACAAAATGGATCAAAGAAAGCGGATAAAAGCTTCCGATGTCATTATATGTAGGATCCTTGTGTACGAACAGAAACCAGAGAATCTTAAGTAACTCCGGGATCAGGAAAACGTATTCGGCAGTAAGAACGACGGCCCAGCACTGCGCATAGGTGACGCGGTACCCGAACATAAAACACCCTGTCCAGACCACGAACGAGATAATGGTGATTTTCCACAGGTAAACAAATGGAATTGACAGGAACTTTAATCCGCTTATTAGTCTTAGGATGAAGCCTTCGGGCCGGTCCTGGAGGAATTCAAAAGCGGCTGTTTTTTGTTCGATAAAGGCTATTTTGACGTAGAGGAGCAGCAGGCTTAGCAGGCAAAGCAGGATGAACAGCAGCTTTTTGTCCGCCGAAAAGAATGACTTAGTTTCGTGGCTCGCGGATTGGTTCATAAAATTGTCCGAACTTGCAAAATATATAAAAATCTGGGCGTTGGCGTATTGTTGATATGATCGTAACCATTTCAGGCTTTCCGGGTATCCGAAACGTTGTTCGACACAGACTTTCCGGCATTATGCTACTTTCGTTGATCCTGCTATTAGTAGCGAACGGGCCACTGAAAGCACAAGAGCAGACGAAAAAAGATACGACCATCATTCTGATCTCGGACCTGCATGTGCAACTGGAGTGCACGCAGGCGCTGAACGATCTTTACAACTTCAAGTTTGATCGCGCCGAGTTTCAGTTCCGGTATCTCAAGGCCCGCTACCGGTGGCATCCGCTGCCTTACTTCCTGATGGGCTTGATCGAGTGGTGGAAGATCATGCCGAATACAAGTGATCAATCCCATGACGAGCGGTTCCTTGCCTACATGGACTCGACAATACTTGTGGGCGAAAATCTTTACGATCGTTATCCCGCGTATAAGACCGAAGCAGCTTTTTTTCTGGCGGCGGCACATGGCTTCAAAGCCCGCCTTTATTCTGACGAGGAGCGGAAGAACTGGCGCAAGGCGGCATCCACCGGAAAAACGGCGCTCAACTATCTGGAAATCAGTAAACAAAGGGAAAATCTAAGCGTCGAGTTGCTTTTCGGAGACGCCTTATACAATTATTTCTCAGTATGGGTGCCGGAAAATTATCCGGCGTTAAAACCGATTCTCTGGTTCTTCCCTAAAGGTGACAAGGCTCTTGGTCTCAAACAGCTCAAGGAGGTTTCATACAACGCGTTCTATACACGCACCGAGGCGATGGTCTGGCTGATGCGGATTCTGAACAGTTATGAGAATGACCAGCCGCGTGCGTTTCAGATAAGCCAATACCTGATAGAGACGTACCCGGACAATCCGTATTTTCACCGGTATTACGCGCGCATGTTGTACTCCATGGGCCGTTTTCGCGAAGCTGAAAAGGTTTGTTTCACGATCATTGAGCGCATTGACAGCGGAATGGTGGGCTACGAGGCTACCAGCGGGCGGTATGCGGCCTTTTTTCTGGGTCAGATCCAGGAAGCCCGTGGAAACCTGACCGAGGCGAAAAAGTATTATGAAATGTGCATCCGGTACGCCGAGCAGATCGGCGCGACGGAATCCGGCTATTATCTTTACAGTATCATAGCGCTTGGCGAAATTGCACAAAAGCAAGGCAACAAAGCCGAGGCACGAAGGTATTTCAAGGAGGCCAAGAAAAAGGCGGGGAGGAAGGATGAAGCGTTCAAGGATGCCAAGCGACGACTGAAACGCATGGAGAAAGGCGACTGAAAAAGAAATGGAACTTCGGGATCTGATAGTCACTCCAATCGTCATCTTTCTGGTCTTCGGAGCGGCCTATTTTCTCCGGCCATATTTTACGGATTCAGTTACCCGCCGGTATTTTATCCCGGCACTTGCCGTTCGCGTCGCCGGCGCACTCGCCCTCGGTTTCATTTATCAGTTTTATTATGACGGTGGAGACACCTTCAACTTTCACACCCATGGCAGCCGGCATGTGTGGGAGGCGTTCACGGAGGATCCTGATAAGGGAGTCCGGTTGTTTCTTCGGGATGAAGACCAGCGCGGTCTTTATCGATACAGTTCGAAGATCCCTTTTTATAAGGACGAAAGTTCGTATTCCGTTATTAGGGTGTCGGCACTCATCGACTTCTTCACGTATTCGACATATTCTGCAACAGCGGTTGTTTTTTCAGTCATGAGCTTTGTTGGGCTTTGGCTTTTTTTTCAGACTTTCTACCGCCATTATCCACACCTTCACCTTCAGCTTGCGGTCGGAATATTGTTTGTGCCATCGGTGTTCTTTTGGGGTTCTGGTTTACTCAAGGACACCCTTACCCTGAGTTGTGCCGGCGCGGCAACCTACGCTATAAATCGCATTTTCATTGAAAGGAGATTGTCCTTCAGCAGTATGCTGCTACTGCTATTGGCTGGCTATGGCTTGTACCACATTAAGATATACATACTTCTCGTGCTGCTTCCAGCGTCAATTCTTTGGGTATTCCTTCAAAATTACTCGAAGATTCCGTCACGGATGCTCAAGATGATGTTGTTTCCGGTAGTCATTTTGGGGTCAGGGCTGATGGCTTACTACGCGTTGGTGAAGGCCGGCGAAGGCAACGAGAAATACTCTCTTGAAGTGCTTGCAAAAACCGCTCAGATAACGGCATATGATATTCGGTATTATACGGGTAAGGATGCAGGTTCGGGTTATTCGCTTGGCGAACTCGATGGAACCTGGGAAAGCATGGTGAACCTGGTTCCCCAGGCAATTAACGTTTCACTGTTCCGACCTTATCTGTGGGAAGTTCGAAATCCGTTGATGCTATTATCCGCTCTCGAAAGTCTGGTTCTTTTGGTCATTACAATCGTGGTACTGGTCCGTTCAATTCGGCGTGGTTTCGGCTGGGTCGGTAGCCCGACAATAATTTTCTGTCTCGCTTTTTCACTGACATTCGCATTTGCAGTGGGCATTTCGACCTATAATTTTGGGTCTCTCACGCGGTACAAAATTCCATTGCTCCCTTTTTATTGCGTGGCACTGATCCTAATATGGGATTACTCAAACAAACTTAAAAAAACCGAACGGTTGACGCTTACTGAATAATTGAGAATAACCTTGTTTCTTGCGCGCACCCCCATCTCTCTCCGTCGGCGATCATCGATGATGAGCGTTTTCAATGCCTGGAACCATTGTTCCTGATTATCAGCGTGAAATCCGTCAATTCCATCGGACACGATCTGGCGGTTAACACCTACCGGTGAGACTACCGGAGGAATCGTCAATGCCATATACTGGAGCGCCTTGAATCCGCATTTTCCTTCCGCCCAAGGATCTGCGCTGAGTGGCATAATTCCGATATCAAAGTTGACCAGGTCTCGTATTTCAGTCTCAATTTTCCATAGACTGAAGGTAAAAGGCAAAGTCAATTCAGGTTTCCGGTTGCATATTATTGTGAGTGATACCTGGGGGAATTCCAGAAGCAACTCCTTCAACGCAGGCTCGATAATGGAAAGGTATTTCAACGTGGAGTGTGAACCGGTCCAGCCAATAATAACACTGGACCTGTTCACTCTCGAGGGAAAACGGTTGGGATCGTGGACGTGTTCGGTGTCGATCGTTGTGGGCATAAGCACCACGGAATTGTTATAACGCGCAGCGTAATCCAGCAAGAAGCGGTTGCCGCAACTTATTCGGTATGACCAGCGAATAATAGACGCGATTTTTGACCGGCACTTTAGCCAGTCCGTTAGGCGTGATTGTGGGTTCTCGTCGGGAAGCCAGATGGCGTCATCAAAGTCGTAGACTATTTTTTTTCGAAGCACTTTGGCGATAAGCCATTCGAATACCGGCGGACCGATTGGTGTCGCTTCCCGGTGGATGAATACATAATCAGCACCGGTCGAAAGAAATGTGTGGATAATCCGTTTGAGGAATCCCCGAAAAACAACCAGACCCTTAGCAAACAGGTGCCCGGACTTATAGATGGTTTGCCAGCCCCGGAGGTCAAGAAAAGACAGCGTCCGGATATCATAACCACGTGCCTTCAAGTCGGGCAGATATTGCTCAAATCGGAATCGCTGCGATGGAGCCTCGCCGAGCGGATAGGGAATGATAAAAATTACCTTTACTTTTACGGAGCCGGAATTATTTTTTGGGGGATCGTGCGGCATCATGTTTCTGGTGATCACAATGTCAAGTACCCCCTCCGGTGAAGACCGTCGATGAAAACTATCATAGGGCTAACGCGGGATTGTATCAGGTATCTGCCTGATAAACTCAGAATCAAAGGTGTATTTATCGTTATACTCATTCTTGTGTCCACGATTGTTGATATTGTGGGGATCGCCACGGTACTTCCTGTCTTCGGTATCTTTTTCTCTGAAGACGAAAGTCAAAATGCCGTCATCCGAAAGTTATCTCAATTTTTGGGCGACGCAAACAGTGGCAATGGTATTGTAATAACGCTCCTGATAATCTGCGCCATCCTGATTGGGAAAACGATTTTTGTGTCATTTTCCAATTATATTCAGGGGAAGTATATCTACTCCATCTACAGGCACTACGTTAACCAAAAATATCTCAGTATCTTTTTTCGAGCTGACCGGAAGCCGGGAAGGGGAAGTGCCTCGGACCAGGTGAAGGCGGACCTTTACCTGTTGCCCAGGGTCTTTGCCAACCAACTAATGACTTCTCTGCTTAGCTTCATCGCAGAAGTTTTTATCCTTCTGCTGATCGTTTCTATTCTGCTTATCTTTAATTGGCGAATCGTGGTGGTGTTGCTGGCCACGCTGGTTCCGATGATGTGGCTTTTTTATCTGGCTATTCGCCGCCAAAACCAGACCGTTGATTTTGAAATCCACAGGTTTCTGCCGCGGATTGCGAAGCATGTAGGTGTTGCGTTTTTTGGAAATCTGGACATCAGGTTATCGAAGAGTTTTAACCATTTTCATGGCGCCTTTGACGAAGACGTCCAAAATGAATCGAAATTACTGAACCTCAAACTTGTTCTTTCAAAGCTCCCGCCATTGGCGGTGGAATTAGTCGTTTTGTTTGCGTTTGTTATCATGGTCGTTCTCAGCATGTGGACCGGGGAATCGAGAGCCGAGTTGCTACTACAGGTCAGCGTGTTTGGAATCGCCGCCCTGAAACTGATGCCCTCCATCAACCGGATGATGTTTGCTATTCTCAACATAAAGGCAAACATCTACAGTGCGGAAATTTTGAATGAGGATTACACTCACCTAGTCAAGGAGATGAATGCTGCAGAACAACTTTCCTTCCGGGATGAAATCCGAATTAACAACGGACGATTTGCATATCCTGACAAGTCACCAGTTTTTTCCGGTGTCGGACTCGTGATCCGCAAAGGCGAGCGAATCGGTGTTGTGGGGGAATCGGGCTCCGGAAAGTCGACTCTCCTGAAGCTCCTTATGGGCGAACTCCAACTGACCGAGGGTCAGTTTTTGGTCGACGGAAATCCGCTCAGCCGACGGGACCTTCCGTCATGGATACAATCCATAGCGTTGGTAAATCAGGATATCTTTATATTGGATGACACAATCGAGGCAAATATCGCATTCGGTACACGCAACGTTGATCCGGATCGGCTGCGATGGGCCGGCCGGCATGCGGCGCTGGAGGAATTTATTGAATCGTTGCCGGAAAAGTATCAGACACCGGTAGGCGAACTCGGCTCAATGCTGTCCGGTGGTCAGCGTCAACGGATTGGCATTGCGCGCGCGCTGTACAATAATGCATCGCTCCTTCTTCTTGACGAGGCGACATCTGCGCTTGACGCGGAAACGGAAGATATT
>CBKWFZ010000243.1:0-5975 GCA_966673785.1 uncultured bacterium | reverse complement strand
ATAACATTAGCGTTGTGGAATAATTCATCATGCTTCCACACTGGCGATTGATCCATCATCGCAAAATGCGGCATTCAGGCACGGAGGTCACGCATAGGATCTGCTGTGAACGTGGTATCATCTTTTTTTATAGTATAGCATCAGATGTTGAATTTTAAAAATTGAAATGAGTATGAAAAAGTTAATTATAGCATGTTTTGCAGCCTTCTTCGGTTTTGGTACCGTCGCTATGGCGCAGCAGGATACAACCAGTTACACAAACGATCAGGCGATTGAGGAAACTGATGAGGGGATCAATGATACGAGCAACGAAATGAGAGATGAGACTCAGGATGCCGGAGATGAATTTGAGCAGAATGCGGAGTCTACTGAAGACGAGCTTGAAGATGCCACTGACGACATGGAAGATGCATGGGACGACTCAACCGTAGAGCCCGTTGATGAAACCGGTGATGAACTTGAGGAGACGAGCGACGCAGTTGGTAACGACATCGAGCAAGGTGCTGAGGACGTAGGTGAAGGAGTCGAGCAAGGTGCTGAGGCTGTCGAACATGGTGCTGAAGAAGCAGGTGAGGAAATTGAAGAAACTGCTGATGCTGCAGGTGACAAAATCGAGCAGGAAACTGAAGATACCGGCGACGATATCGAAAAGGTAGGTAAGACTGGTGCCGCTGAAATCAAAGATGCAGAAATTGAATCGAAAGAAGGCCCTAACGGTGAGTCAGTATTTATCACTGAGCACGGTCAGTACTATTACATCAGTAGCGAGACTGGTGAACGTGTCGATGTTGAGAAATCTTCTTTAAAAGACAAGGACTAATTCATATAAAGCAGTCAGTCACTTTAAGGCGGGGAGCGTACGTTCCCCGTTTTTATTTTGAAGGTACGAAGCCGCGTTCTTTCATGAGCATGTCGATCTTCGGGTCGCGTGACCTGAATTGCCGGTATCCCTCCTGGGGGTCGATCGAATTGCCGGGAGAAAGAACGTACCGGTAGAGCCGGTGCGCAACCTCAGGATCGTAAGGTCCGCCTGCCTCAAGAAACGCGGAGAATGCATCGGCGGTCAGCACATCCGACCAGATGTACGAATAATAACCAGCGGAATAACTGTCTCCGGAAAAGATGTGACCGAAATGTGGCGTGCGATGACGCATGACGAGCTCGTGTGGCATGTTAAGGTCTGCCAATGTTTCCCGTTCGAATTTGTCGGGATCGATATTTTTCTTCGTACTCATGTGAAGTTTCATGTCAATCAATGCGCTCGCGAGATACTCGGTTGTCGCAAAACCCTGATTGAAAGTTGAAGCGCGTTCGATCTTTTGTACAAGATCTTCCGGTATGGGTTCACCGGTTTTATAATGTAACGCAAATCGTTTTAATACTTCCGGAGTGGATAGCCAATGCTCAAGCAGTTGTGAGGGGAATTCGACGTAGTCACGAAATACGGCTGTGCCCGAGAGTGACGGATAATTTACATTGGAGGAAAGTCCGTGCAGCGCATGACCGAATTCATGAAAAAGGGTATTTGCATCGTCCCACGAAATCAGAATGGGTTCGCCCGGCTTTCCCTTGATGTAATTTGAATTGTTGGAAACGATGGTAGTTACTTCGTTGTCTATCCGATGCTGATTCCGGTATGCATTCATCCATGCGCCGGAACGTTTTCCCGGCCGCGCAAACGGATCAAAATAGAAGAGACCAACATGTTTGCCTGATTTGCTGTTTCGCACTTCCCATACATCTACGTCAGGATGAAAGACAGCTACATCGTTGACTGGCGTGAACGTCAGGTCAAGTAATTCGCCGGCGACAAAGAACATGCCTTCGCGAAGTTTATCCAGCTGTAAATATGCTTTCACCTCATCCTGATCAAGATCGTATTTCTGCTTCCGTACTTTCTCCGCATAATAATGATAGTCCCAGGGTTCGATGGTTATCGATTGGCCTTCGCTGCGTGCAAGCGCCGTCATTTCTTCAACTTCCTGTTTTACCGTCCTGATTGCGGGAGTCCATACGGTTTCCAGAAGGTCGAGTGCTTTCTGCGGAGTTTTTGCCATCGTATTCTCCAGTCGCCAGTGCGCATGCGTCTCATAGCCGAGCAGTTGAGCGCGTTCAAGACGCAGATTCAGAATCTGAGTGATGATGCTGTTATTGTCGTTCTTGTCGCCATTATCACCGCGGCTTACAAACATACGCCACACTTTTTCTCGCAGGTCCCGTCTTGCGGAATATTGCAGGAAGGGATCCACGGATGACCGGGTGTTCGTAATGATCCACTTGCCGGGTATATCTCGTCTTTCCGCTTCCGCGGCTGCCGCGTCAACCAGGCTGGGAGGCAGGCCCTTCAGGTCGGCTTCGCGTTCGAGCACTACGTAAAGATCATTTTCATCAGCGAGCACGTTGTTCCGGAAGCTGGTGAAAAGCCTGGCCAGTTCGCCATTAATGGCGGTCAGACGGGTCTTGTCCTTGTCGTTGAGTCTGGCTCCGGCCCTGACAAAATTGTTGAAGTACAGCCAGACGAGACGTTGTTGTTCAGCATTCAGTTTCCTTTTGGCAGGTGACGTATACACGGCCTCGATACGTCTGAACAGGGCGGTATTTTGAAAGATCTTGTCCTCAAGCGCGGCAAGCCTGGGCGCCATCTCGATTTCGACCGCCCGGAATTCCGGTGTGCTCAGGTTACCGCCCCAGATTCCGTACACCGCCATCACGGGCTCCATGATCGACTTCGTTCTTTCCAATGCGATGATGGTGTTCTCAAACGTAGGCGCGTCTGTGTTTTTTGCAATTGATTCAACCGCTGCCAGCCGTTTTTCCATCACCGTTTCCAGGCCCGGTTTGAAATGTTCCACTTTTACTTTGTCGAAAGGTGGAACACCGCCATACGGTCCGGACCATGGCAGGAGCAATGGATTCGAAGCGAGTTGTTTTTGCATGGGAACGAAATTGAAGGCAGGGAACAAGCTGATGCCAATAAGACAGAGCAGTGTGATCGGTGATACCGGTTTTATCGCCATAGGAAAATGAGTTGTGCCTGAGTTAACAAATTTGTTTGTATTCTCCAACGGTGTTGTACGGCGGAATTACCGATTTTTACGGGTCATTTTCCTAATTTTGTTTCTTTACAAGCGGCTGATGAACCCGAATTTTAAAAGTAATGAACGTGAGTTGGTGAAGATCGCCGGATTCTTCAAGCGACAGAGCCGGAAGCTGATCGACGCAGGAAAGCTTGACAAAGAGCATGAACAGGTTGGAGAAGCTGTCGACAGGTTTATCGCCACAATAGAGGATCACGCCAATGTGCGGGCGCGAATTCTTGACGACCGACAAACCCTTCGCAAGCTTGTCAGGGATAATGCTGTCTGTCCCCGTTGTCATACCGGTGATAAACTTAAGCTGACAGGTACAGAGAAGGATTCCAAAGGTCGTGTGAGCAACCGGTACAAATGTCGGAAATGCAATATTCAATTTACCTGGAATCGACCGAATAACCCGTGGGACATGGTGCGGTACATTGAGGAGGTAATGGAAACGATGCGGGAGCAGCGGGAGTCGGGCTCTCTGACAACGGAGGAAGCAGATCACCTGTCGCGCGCGCTTGAATCGATGCAGGCGAATCTGAATGCGCTTAAACCCGCGATCGATTCCCACGATGAAGAGTACAACCGGATTTGTGAGCGTGACCAGGAAATGGAAAAGGTCATTCATGAATTCAAAAATTCATTGCTGATTGAAAAAATTAAAATGGATACCTGGGATAACCGCGATGTTAACCGAACATGAGCTGGCTTGAGGTTCGTGATATCTGTTGCGTAGGAACAGACGGAGATGTGCTTAACGGCGTCACATTTTCGATGGAACAGTATCAGAAGATAGCTGTTGCCGGTGAAACAGGGTCGGGTAAAAGTACGCTGTTAAGAACGATCGCGGGTCTGGTGCAGCCTGAGCGGGGTGACGTGATCCTGAACGGTGATCGTGTCCTTGGCCCGGATGAAAAACTGGTCCCTGGTCATCCCTCCATTGCTTATCTCTCGCAACAGTTCGAACTGCCGAAATTTCTGCGGGTGGAACAGGTGTTGTCTTACGCCGATACACTTTCAACCGACAGGTCCTCCGAGATATACGAACTGTGCGACATCACCCATTTGATGGCAAGGAAAACAGACCAGCTATCCGGTGGCGAGAAACAACGAATTGCCCTGGCGCGACTGCTAACCGGCAAACCTTTGTTGTTATTGCTTGATGAACCGTATTCCCATCTCGACCTTGATCACAAAACAACATTAAAAAGGGTTATTGATCGGATAGGCACTGAGTTGCGTATCACGTGCGTGATCGTGTCACACGACCCCGGCGATTCTCTTCCCTGGGCTGACCGGATTATCGTGTTACGCGATGGCCACCTTATACAGGAAGGAAGCCCCGGCGAGATCTATTCGCGACCTGCAGATGTTTATACAGGCGCATTGTTTGGTAAGTATAATCTCGTTTCAGTTGATGGCGGACATTTATTTCTGCGCCCGGAGCAGGTGAGGATATCCAGGCGCGCGGGGAGCATCCGGGGTTCGGTCACAGGAATCCGTTTTTTCGGCAGTTACTTCGAAATCGAAATCAGCACCTCGTTGGGAGCTTTCGTTTCGCGGCAGCGGAATGCGACGGTATCAAAAGGGGAGAAGGTTTTTCTCAGCTGGTCAGCCGGAAAAAGATTGGCGCATATCGTCTAGAGCAACTGTATCTCTGCGGCGTGCGTGAAATCAGGAGTTCGTCAGCCGGAAAAGAAAGGGAATGCTCAGACTACCAGCAACGGAATATCCAGATCAAAGAGGAAGTCTTCTCTTTCATTTCGACCGGTAAATTTTTCAACCAGACTCTTTCTCCCGTTCGGGATGACTAGGAGGTCGGCGTACCGTTGTTGAAGCAATCCACGAAGACCTTCCGCTGTATCGGTATTATCGTATTCTTCAAAAGTGATATGCGGATAATCGATCTCTGCGCGGATCAGCTGTTCAAAATCTTCACGCATATTCTCACGTGTCCATGCGGGTGCCTTTCTCTTGTTGATGTGAATGAGCGAGATGACAGCGTCGAAGTGACGTGCGAGACCGGCAATCTCACGTACGTCCTGGATGTTGCTGTAGTTGTAATCTGTTGCGTAAACCATTCTCCGGAATGGACGGAATTTTGACCCTTCCGGCAGCGTGAGCACCGGAATCGTTGACTCCTGCATGACCGCGGCCGTGTGGCTGCCATAAAGATGTTTCCGTAATCCGCTGTTGCCCTGCGTGCCCATGATGATAAGGTCAGCCTTGATCCGTTTTGCCGATTTGATAATCTTTCCGGCAATGTCGCCGGGAACAAGGTCGCAGCTTGTTCGGACATCTTTTGTTTTGCGGATCAGTTCCTGAAGCTGGTAGATCTCGCTGACGGTATTGTACTTCGCATTCAGCGTTTCGACGGGCAGGTACGCTGGTTCTTCCTCCATCCGCACGAGTACGTGCACGAGGTGAAGATTACCATCCTGCGCTTTTGCAAGGGACGCGGCATAAAGAGCAGCCTCACGGGAATGCGTCGAAAAATCTATGGGAACAAGCAGGTTCATCTTTTCAGATATTTAAAGTTTAAAAAATACAATCTGGTGCCAGGTACGGGTGTTGATCTCCAGTCGGTTCGCGACGCCATCCCATGGTCCAATACAATCAACGATGAATCCCGTGCACTGTTCCAAAAGTTAATGCTTTCTAATCCAACGGAATACGACTTTGCTTTCTGCTATTTCCCGATTACAGGGTGTTCCATAACGCTCGAAAAAGCTTCAGCTAGCTTGTTGTTAAATCGACAGGTTTATCAAGAGGCTGTTAATGGAAAAGAGCCCGCCTTCCGAACATGGTTACGGTCAAAATGAAACGTCTGTAAAAAATTCAAAAAAATGCGATGATTTTAATCAGGATTAGCATCACATTAGAAACGCATTAGAA
>CBKWFZ010000242.1:0-5978 GCA_966673785.1 uncultured bacterium | reverse complement strand
CCGGTAATTTGAGCCCTCCACTCAAAATCCACATTATAATAATGAGTCTGTCTATTCTTCTGGTCGATGACCAGCAACTATTTCGTGAGGGCCTGGCACTGATCCTCCAACAACATTTGCCGGATGCTACCTTGCTTCACGCGGGAAGCGGACCGGAGGCCCTGGAAATGTTGAAAACCAATGAAGTGAACCTTGTTTTACTAGACATTGGCATGCCGGAAATGAACGGTATGGAAGTCGTCCCTCACATTACCCGCGAGCACCCGGACGTTCAGATACTCGTCGTGACGCAGTACAACGGCGAGGCGATGATAAAGCACCTGCTCAAGATCGGGATTCACGGATTCATCTTCAAAAGCAGCGCGTCTGCAGAAATCAAGGATGCAATCCGAACGGTGATGGAGGGGAGACAATATATCCCGGTGAATCTTCAACCTTCTTTCCTGAAGCGAATGGCTGCAACGGATGCGCCAGCCGTGTTGAAGAAACGCGAGGCGGAGATTTTACTCCTCCTGAAAATGGGGCGATCAAGCAAAGAAATCGCGGAACGGCTGAATCTGAAAGAAAATACCATTAACAGTTATCGCGAGGAAATGCTTCAGAAGACGAAGACAAAAAACGTCGCCGAGCTCATCTCCTACGCTTACGAAAACGGGATGTTAGGTTAAGGGTATTTCACCTGATTCCGGGCTTGTTTTTCGCAACGTCAGCGTAACACGCAACCCACGCGCAAGTTCTTCACGCACCAACGTCGCGCCAATGATGTTGGCGCGCTTGATGATATTCGTTGTTCCCATTCCGCCGCTTCCGGTAGGCGGCGCTTTTTCTTCGACTCTTGAGTAAGAGGATCCGTCATCCTCTACAACGATGATCAGCGCTTCTTCATCCCAATGCAGCTGTACCGAAATATTCCATGCGCTTGAATGTTTGATCGCGTTCGTCAACAGTTCCTGAACAATCCGGAAAACATTGAGCTTTTGTTTGTGCGATATCGGAAAGGCGACGCCGCTCTGCACGAAATGGAGGTGCGTACCCTTGTATGCATCCAGCTTCCGGCAAAGTTCGCGGATGGCGAAATCAACCTGAACCTGCTCCAGCATTTGCGGGGCAAGGCTCCAGATATTATGCCGTATTGACTCGATAACAAGATTAAGATTCTTGCGGATCTCAAGAAGGCGTGCTTCACCATACGGTGTCAGCTGTGCCGATTCGCGCAGCACCAACTCGAGGTCGAGGTGAATAACGCTCAAGAGAGTACCCAGTTCGTCATGCAACTCGCTCGCGATGCGGTTGCGCTCCTGCTCGATAAGATCATTAACGCGATTCAGCGAATACAACTCGGAATCGTCAGGAGGGGGAGGATCGCTGGTTGGAACCACAGGCACTTTCCGCGTTCTGCCCCGCAGAAACTGATATATGACGAGGAGAAACAAGAGAAACGAAACGATGGCCCAGGGATAATTTTCAATAAATTCCATTTCTCTTTTGTAAATTGTTGCTATCCTGGTTTACCATGCTTTCCGTTTTTTCATTTTCGTTGCTCTTTATGTTCCAGCAATTGTCCTTCAGGGAACAACAAATGAAGTTCTCCCGGGTGAAGTCCGCATATCAGGAGAAGGAAATTAAAGTAAAAAACTATTTTAACCATAAAAACCTTATTTATCCGGGTTTCCGGTTATTTCTCAGGGCTCTGAAAAAGGAGCGCCGGCTTGAGGTCTGGGTCAAACCATCCGACTCGTCGAAGTATGTACTCCTGACTACGTATGATTTCTGCGCTGTGTCGGGTCAGCTTGGACCGAAACGAAACGAAGGTGACGGTCAGATTCCGGAAGGTGTTTATCATATCAATCATTTCAACCCGCAAAGCAATTTCCATTTATCGCTCGGGATTAACTATCCCAACTCGTCGGATAAACTGCTTGGGGGTGTTCGCCCCGGAAGTGCGATCTATATTCACGGCAACTGTGTCACCATCGGATGCATTCCCATTACGGACGACAAGATCAAGGAGCTTTACATACTCGCCGTTGAAGCGCGGCAAGGTGGCCAGAAGTCCATTCCAGTACACATCTTTCCCGGCAGGCTGGGGGAGACGGAAATGCAGGAGCTGAACCGCGCGCATTCATCCAACCCGGAGTTGATTGCATTCTGGAAAAACCTGCAACCCGTGTATGCCGATTTTGAAACAAACAGGAAACTCAAGCCGGTCCGCGTCGACAGCAGTGGGCGATATCAGTTTTAGCACACGCTACTTTTTCTCCAATACAAGGGTAACCTTGTTGAAGTCCGCGGCAGCATTGATCACCTTTCTGAAATCCTCGTATCGTTCCAGTGGGACACGAATTTCCTCGTAGTACTCCGAGATCAGCACCTCAAGGTGGTCACCATCTATTTTATAGCTCGAGATAAACGCAAATGGTTTTTTATCACCATCCTTGAAGATTACACTGAAGTTGAGATCGTCGGGATTTTTGATGACATACCCGGCCGGAATCTTTACTTGAATTTTACGATCATACAACCGGTTATAATCGTTCTCGACAGGAGTAATGCGTTCATCATCCCGATACATTTCAGTCTGGGGTCCGATGAGTTCACCTACTTTAAACAATAACCTTGGGCCGGCCTTCTCGAGGAAGTGACTTGTCCGGAAATCCACGTCGATCACAAACTCTTCCGTCTTCTGATTATCGGTTGGTTCTGCTTTCCACGTTGTGATTTCCGCGTCCGGCGCGGAAGATTTGATGAGACCCTGAACCATTTCATGTTTGTTTTCTTTGGTCATCAACGGAAAATATGGCGTAAAAAAAAGTGCATTGTATCCGCCATAGTATTCGACCTTCCGAACCTCGTTAGCAGAAAGATCGTCGGAAAACGTCACCTTGATGTCGAGGTTATTGACGTTTAAGGTGTGTGAGGTTGCCGGAATAGCCTTCACCGACGCAAGCGCGGACTTGAGATCTCCCAAAAGGATCGGTTCAACAAACAATCCATCCGTTGCCGTGAACTCCGTAGGAACAAACGGGTAACGGTGCTCGAAAGAATACGGTGCAAGGAACGCATCGGTATCGGGAAAGTAGAATAAGTATTCGTCGAGGTAATCCCACGTATCGAAAGTACCGTCAAAAAGAGACTGTTCACGGTCACAAGTCAACACTGGCTGAACTTTGATGCCGGCTCGTCCGAAAACATTCAACATCAACCGAGCCATCCCTTCCCGGCCCGCGATTTTATTCCTGATGATCTCGTTTAATTTACCTGCCGACTCACCGCGCGCGTTTTCGTCAACACGTATCGACGTTTTCAATTTCTGCTCGATGTTTTTGATGCGCACGTCGGCCTTCTCGGAGCGCTTATCGTTCAGGGTTCCGTAAAACTTGTCAAGCGCCTTCTCTTCGTCCTTTTCGAGTGCCGTCAATCTGGAATAGAAGTTCTTTGCCGCATCTTCCCAGGTATTGAGGCGCGCCTTTGAACGGGCCGTGTTGTAGGCGAGCTTAAATTCGATCCGTTGGCGATTTGCATTAAAATACGAGAAAGGTTCCTCGCGCATTGCCTTAACGTTGCTTGCCGACGCGGTGTAAACGTTCCTCTCCTCGCCGAGTTCTTTTTTGATCTCCCCAAAACCGTTATACGATTTGAAATCAAATTGAAGATGCGAAGGGCAGCTTAACACGAACGATACGTCGCGGGTGGGTACATCACTTTGCAAAAATGCCCGGTCGAACAAAAAGGCGTACATCTTTTTGGTAAAAAAATACTCGACCTCGCTCCCGTTTTCGATGCCCTCGATTGCAAATATCCGGTAACTCTTGTCGGAATCTTCCTCTTTAATTTCCTTGATATTGTTCTTGTCGAAATTGACGACCTTCCCGTCCTTGTTAATTGCTCGTGTGCGCAGATCGGTCAGCTCCAGGGTGCTGTGCATCGATATTACGATCCGGTTGTTCTTTTCAATCGCCTCGTTGCTGTTTACCAGAACGATCTTATGCACCGTCGCATACATCAGAAACTGATTCTCCTCAAGAACATAGTCGTATTGAAAGTGATTCTTTATGACATATTCAGCCTTACCCGATTCTTCAGAAGTTAACGGGTAGCGCTTGCGATTCTGCTCCCATTCATAGGGCTTTATCGTTCCCGCCATCGCCAGAATTGGCGTGACAAGAAGAAGCAGGATGATTTTACTTTTCATGAAATAAACGAGTTAGATATAATCACATTTTTTTGAGGATGATCGCCTCTTTGTAGGCGTCGCTGAAGCTTTTCACCGCCTTATTCCAGTCCTCGAACCCGGCTTTATCCAGTAGCAGGTAATCCAGATAAAACTTTTTGGAATAGTGGATCTCGTTCCCCTTATGGGCGTAGGTGATTTCACACCCGAAGTGATTACCGGAGATCGTGAAATCCTGCGGAAGATACTCGACGGAGTACCCTTCGGGGATGGACAAGACAATATGTTCGAATTTGGTGTAGGGATATTCATTTTCGATTGGCGTCTTCCTGAGCGCCGTGTTGATTGCAGCGTTGTAGTAGTCCTTGTTCAGATTCAGATTTACAAAAATCTCATCACCAATTTTTTGGTGATAGTCATCTATGCGGAATGAATACGGCACTACCGTGGCTTTGTCACGGTCAGCAAGATTGGCGATTTCATATTGATCGAGATAGAATTTGTTATTACCCTTGCCCAATAGTCTGGTCACATACTTCTTGACATCGTTCTTATCCGTGCGATTCATTTCATACGCCCCGAAGACTTTCGCAAAACCGTGCAGCGTGCTCACCGCCTGGCCAGCCAATGAGTTTCCTTCAATTTTCAAGCGCATCGAGTCGGTCATGAAACTGACTGACTTCGGAATTACCGGCACTTCACGAACCTCGAATTTCTCTGGCCCGTGCGCGATCAATACTTCTTTTCCCTGAATCATTGATGTCGGTAGACCGAACGGTGTATGTTCCCCGGTGGCGTCAAGGAAGTAGTATTCGCCCTCATCGGATATCCAGGTCGCGATCATGTGATTATCAACCAGCGGAGACGGAAGCTCCGAGTATCGATATGGAAGGTCGCGGGTTCCCACCCAGGTATGGAAAGCCTTAACACCGGCAATGCCAAGCATATTCACGATAAGGTTTGCCATGTCTTTACAGTCTCCGTATCGCTTCTCACACACATAAGTTCCGCTATGCGGTATCAGACCGCGCATCCCCTGCTCAAAGGCGATATAACGAATATTTGATTGAACCCAGTAGAATACGTCGCGAACCAGCTCCCGCTCGTCACTACTTGTAGCCTGAATATCCTTCACGATTTCAACGAGCTCCGGCGAATTCTCCTTGTTCAGTCCACTCACAAATGTGTAATACCAGGCATACAGATCGCCGAGTTCTGACAGCACCCTGACCTCCCCTTTCTTCGTACGATACGACTTCACATAACAAATCAATTGCGGCGCGAAATACCGAACCGATGGGCTTTTGTCTTCCGATTTCACGGCCGGGACGTCAGTAGCTGTCCACGTGTAGGTGACGTTGTTTCCTTTTTCTTTTTTGCTGAACGCAATGTCAGTGCCCGCGTCGTTGAGCACTTTGTAATACAGATCAACGTCTTTCGTAGTTCGGATCGAGTACGATACTTTTCCCTGCGGCAGGTATGTACCAAAAATGAATCCGCTCAGAAACCTGGGATCCTTAAGCTGCTCCCGATATTCCAGCTGGGTCCGGTTTCGAAGACCAATTGAAGGGAAGTTGAAAGAATAGTAGTATGAATCGTCATAAAAGATACCGCGGTCGCGATCGCTGCTTTTTTTGAATTCCGAAACAGTAAGCTCCTTGTACCGGTTCTTCTCCCACAACAGTGTTTTCGCCCGTATGTTTTCAACGTGGTTGAAATGCGACCCATAAACGCGTTTGCTGGCAAAGGCTTCCGTTTGTTCCTTGAGGTGAACCATATCTTCAAATACGTCCGAAAAGACACGGAG
>CBKWFZ010000241.1:0-5985 GCA_966673785.1 uncultured bacterium | reverse complement strand
TTCATTTAGTCCGACAATGGTGCATCCTTTTGGCGTCGTAACTTTGTCAATTTCCTCTTCGGGATGACGGTTCAGTTTTAGCAGCAGTTCCGCTGCGCCCTTCACCGTCTGAGCGGCGATCAGATTTGCGGTCTTCGCATCGAAGCCAATTTCGATGCCCCCCTGCGTAGAAGCGCGGATGAATCGTAACGCATAGGCGATTCCGCAGGCTCCAAGTACCGTGGCCGCGTCCATGAGCTTCTCGTCAATTGCAATGCTGACACCCAATTGACTGAATAGCTCCGTCACATAATCCACCTGATCCTGCGTTGCCCCATACTGGCAAAGACAGGTGACAGATTCCCGGATAGCGATTGCGGTATTTGGCATCGCACGAAAGATAGGGATGCCGTTGCCAACCATTGTAGAAAGATCTTTCAGCAGCACCCCGGTGACAACACTGATAACGACATGTCGCTTGGGATCGAAACTGCTTTTTAGTCCCTCGAGAATTTCAGCAACGTTGTACGGTTTCAGCGCAACGATAATAACATCGCTGTTGGCGATTGCTTCCCGATTATCACTGGTCACATGAACGCCGAGAGACTTTAACGGCAGAAGTGGATCGAGATTTCTCCGGGTAACAGTGATCGTACCGGGTTCGACAAAATGGCTTTTAATCAAACCTTCAGCAATGGCGGCGCCCAGATTTCCTCCGCCGATAATGGCAATGCGGCTATTCTTCATACTACTGCTCGGACTAACCGGTGAAATTAAAACACTTTTCCAGCACTTCCCTTAACAATCAAAAGTTTGTTTAAAAACTGTCTTTAATCACCTTACCATTGTTAGGTTAAATTCAGGTCGTTACTTTAGCTTTGCGCTGTTTTAAAAAAAAGTTACTACAACCATTCTATGACACATCACGACATTCTGGAATTAACCCGCAAAAGAAACCCGAACGAGCCCGAGTTCCTGCAGGCCGCAGAGGAGGTGATCGAAACCGTTCTGCCGGTGCTTGACAAAAATCCGGCATTCCTGAAAACGAGGCTTCTCGATCGTATGCTTGAACCTGAACGTCTGATTTCATTCCGGGTTACCTGGCTCGACGATCAGGGCAACGTCCAGATCAACCGTGGATTTCGTGTTCAGATGAATAGCGCAATTGGTCCATACAAGGGCGGTCTCCGCTTCCATCCTTCGGTCAACCAGAGTGTTCTTAAATTTCTTGCGTTCGAACAGACATTTAAAAATGCACTCACGGGTATCCCCATGGGTGGTGGAAAGGGAGGAAGCGACTTCGATCCCAAGGGCAAGTCGGAGGACGAGATCATGCGGTTTTGCCAGGCTTTCATGCTCGAGATGTACAGGCATATAGGCCATCGGTTAGACGTCCCTGCGGGTGATATCGGGGTTGGCGGTCGTGAGGTCGGTTACATGTTCGGAGCGTTTAAAAAGATCCGGAATGAATTCACAGGCGTGTTCACCGGGAAGGGTGTCGGTTGGGGCGGAAGTCTTATCCGGACTGAAGCAACGGGTTATGGACTGATATACTTTGCCCAGTATATGCTTCAGGAGAAAAAACAGACGCTCAAAGATAAGATCTGCCTGGTGTCCGGGTCCGGGAATGTCGCGCAGTATGCCATCGAAAAGCTCATTGAGCTGGGAGCTAAAGTCGTCACGGCGTCAGACTCAGATGGATTTGTGTACGATGAAAAAGGTTTCACCACTGAGAAGCTGGAGTTTCTGAAAGATCTGAAGAACAACCGTCGCGGCCGGATCCGGGAATATGCCGACAAGTTTCCCGGTGTCACCTATACGCCCGCCGAAAATGCAACGGACTTCAATCCTATTTGGAGTATCAAGGCAGATTGTGCATTTCCTTGTGCTACCCAGAATGAAGTCAACGGTAAGGACGCTGGCAACCTGGTCAGGAATGGGTTGATTCTGCTAGCCGAGGGTGCCAATATGCCGACCACTATTGAAGGAATAAACGTGCTTATCGAAAACGGCGTTATGTATGCGCCGGGCAAGGCCTCCAATGCGGGCGGTGTTGCGACCTCGGGCCTTGAAATGACTCAGAATTACATGGGGGCGCAATGGACGATGGAGGAAGTGGACAAACGCCTCCTGGGGATCATGAAAGACATTCACGAAACCTCCCTTGCCGCAGCGCGGGAATATGGAAAGCCGGGGAATTATCTCGTCGGAGCAAACATTGCCGGATTTCTACGCGTCGCGCGGGCGATGCAGGCCCAGGGAGTGATCTAAGGAAATCGTTCAGGCGATAGCAGGACGGTTTTTTTATGGCCATCCGGTTTTTACTTTTGTAGCCTTTTCGATCGGCTGCATTTGGAACTGAGGCTTCAGACTTCTTACAAGCAAATCCTGGGGATGGCGATGCCTATCTCCCTGGCAATGCTCGTCCCGCAGGTGAATTTTATCACCAACAATATCTTCCTGAGCGGTCTCGGTGAACAGGAACTTGCCAGCGCGGGGATCACCGGAGTCTACTATCTGATCTTCGCCGTAATCGGCAATGGACTCAACAACGGAGTTCAGGCGCTAATCGCCAGGCGGGCCGGCCAGAATCTGCCGCGGGAAATTGGAAGACTTTTTTTTCACGCAGTCTGGATCGCACTTGCTATCGCTGCATTGGGGATCGTCATCACGTACACCTTCGCTCCACCCTTGCTGAGAGCGGTTCTCCATAGTCCCGAAATCTCCAGTCAGGTAATCGACTTTCTCCTTATCCGGATCTGGGGTCTTCCCTTGCTATACCTCTATATCATGCGCAATGCGTTGCTGGTGGGGACGAACAACACGCGTCTTCTCGTGTGGGGAACGCTTAGCGAGGCCGTTGTGAACATTGTACTCGACTATGGTCTCATCTACGGAAACCTGGGCCTGCCGCGGATGGGTTTCAACGGTGCGGCCTACGCATCGATTATCGCCGAAGCGACAGGACTAGTCGTCATATATGCGATCATCCACGGAAAGAAGCTGCATCATTCTTTTGCGTTCTTCGAAGAGACCCGTGTAAGCTGGCCCATGTTCAGAACGATACTCGTCTTTTCATCCCCGCTCATTGCACAATACTCGATAAGCATAGCGAGCTGGGAGTACTTCTATATTCTCATTGAGCACCATGGTGAGCGGGCATTGGCGGTTTCCAATGCGATGCGTAACATCTTTGGATTGTTTGGCATTTTTTCCTGGGCATTTGCTGCAACAGCCAACACTATGGTAAGTAATGTAATTGGTCAGGAACGGGTTGACGAAGTCATGCCGTTAATACGACGAATTGCCATGCTCAGCTTTGGGATCGGCTTTGTTATCTTCTGCCTGCTTAACGCAACCCCCACCTGGTTTTTATCCTTCTACGGCCGGGGAAAAGAATTTACCGAATTTGGCGTGCCGGTTGTACGTGTCGTGTCGGTTGGGCTGCTTTCGATGTCATTCGCAACGGTATGGCTAAATGCGGTGACGGGAACGGCAAACACGCGCGTGAACCTCCTTATCGAAGCCGTTACACTCGTGATCTACTGCCTTTATGTTTATTTCGTGTTGGAGCACCTGAGAATGTCAATTGCCTGGGGTTGGGCTTCGGAATGGATCTACTGGGCCAGCATCTTCGCCCTCGCTTATGGGTACATGCGCTCGGGGCGTTGGAAATCAAAGACCATCTAGCTAGCTCCTATCGACTTTTTCCGTCTCTCTTCGGGGAAGCGGCTTTTGCCTTACGGCTGTAAAAATAAAAGTACGTGTCCTTCCCTACATTTTTTTCGCTCAGCGTATAGAATCCGGAATGGTCGCGCGCCCAGGCAATCGCTTCGCCCTGGGGCTCAAGTTCATAAGGAACTTCTGCGTGTTCGCCGCGCAGGATTTCTTTCAGCGGTTTGCCACCCTCATCCTTCCAGTAATAGATGTGTTCATAATTCTTTAACAACACACTTTTTCCGTCCGGTGAAACGTCGCCGCCAACAATCTGTGTGAATGGCAGGGAATAAAGCTTCTTCGCAACAAGAGTATCCGCAGTCTCTGCAGGATTTCCAAGTTCGTATAACCAGACCGGCTCCTCACGTTTTGATACGACGTACAGGGATTTCGACGCAGGATCAATGAGCAAGGTCTCGGTGTCTTTTCGTTTGTCCTCCAGTGAAAAAACTATTCTGTCAAAAGATGAGATTCTGATCTCTGAAGATTCCCCCAATGCAGGTTCTTCGAAACGGTAGATCATTTTGTATTGATAGCGAGCTTCATTGTCACCAATCTCGCCAACGTATAGATAGGACTTACCGGCTTCGGGGCCTGGCCCAACGGCGATATCTTCCCAGTCACGGTTTTCAACGCCATCCAGCCGGCATGTCAGCAAAACTTTCAGCGACCTGTCGATGAGATAAACTTCAGGCTTGTTGCCGCTGTCGTTATGAACCCAAAATAGTCCCGGATTGGTCGCACTGGCGGCGATCCCTGAAACCTCACCCAGCTTTTTTTCTTTTAAAAGCGTTAACCGCGCTGCTCTCGCAAATTCATTCGTCGGATTCCGCACGGTTACATTTGAGCATCCTGAAAACACCAGCAATAACGTCGCCCCCCAAATAGAAAATCTCATCATGGCGCGCGAATAAAGGGATTTTTCGCCGAATCGAAAACTGAATGTCAACAAAGAAATTGATTACGGAGGTTGAACGGAATATCGGCGAAGAGGTTGAGCCGATCCGACACTTAAAATTCACATCTTTTCAGTCTTGACAAACTGAACGCAGTCGCCTTTTTGATTTGCAGCGATCTTGCCTTCCTTGACCAGAACACCGGCCACAAACCACACCTGATCGACCAGTCGCTGCCAGTTTTCCCGATCCATTCTTTTTGCAACGTCAGAAGGGCGGAAACATCTTTCCGGACCGTGCTCATCGGCGAGTTTAAGGATCGTTTCACGGATATCGCTGGCAAGAACCATAGCATGCAATAATGAAAACCCGGGAAACTTTCGTGCCAGCCCTGATTCACCGCAGATTTCCCGGGGATGGGGTCGCACTTACCCAGCGCCGGCGGTAAGCTTATTGTGTAATGCAGCCTGTTAGAATTGACTCGATTTCAGGATCTGCCAGACGAGTTCAGGTTCATATCCTTTTTGTATCGCGAACGAAGCGAGCTTGTCGTTCCTGACGTAGGGGTTCTCCTCGCTTGATTGCGCGGCTTTCTTCTCCAGGATCTCCCGCAATGTCTGGTGATAATCAGTTTCGGGGATTTCAGCCAGTCCCGATTTAACACAGTATGAAGTTAGCCCGCGCTGTTCCAGTTCACGGGTTATCCTGATCCTGCCCCACTTCTTGATACGAAATTTTCCCCCGGCGAAGGCTTTCGCGAACCGTTCTTCATTGAGAAATCCCTGGGTGATCAGCTCGGTGATGAGTTCCTCGACCTCCGACGATCTCGCACCGAGCTCAAAGAGTTTTCTTCTAACCTCCGTATGGCAACGTTCCTGATAAGCGCAGTACCGGAAAATTTTTTCTTTTAGCTCGGGGAGTGTAAACGATTTCGTCGTACGATTCACACCGCAAAGATAGAAACCTGCAACGCTGAAGTCGAATGTTAAAAGCCTATTGTTTTACCAGCCCTTTTGTCTTCAGGATACTCGAAACGAATTTTCGCTCATTCTCGGTGTTGAAAATCTTGAACGGCCAGTAGATAAGTTGAGCCTTGTTGACAAACAGGACAAAGTGATCTTTTCCGATGGTGGCTCTTTTGATCTGATCCCATTTTATCGGCATACCTTCGCGGGCGCTGATCTTCATGAGAATCTGCTGGCTATTGATTTCGTACGTGAATTTTTCAAACAGAAGTTTTCCCTGCTCAAGCTGGGTGACCCCGTAAAACTGGATATACCAGAAAAGCAGGTAAAGGCCCAACGCGATCGCGGCGCCGATGAACCACCAGATGCTGGCAATCCAAAAATAAAGGGAACAGATCGCAATTACGCCAACGGCGGCCATCCACCCC
>CBKWFZ010000240.1:0-6022 GCA_966673785.1 uncultured bacterium | reverse complement strand
ACCCTGATCGGCGTACTTTTTCAGGAACGTTTTATGAATATCGTCGTATATAAAGCGGGCTTTCTTCTCGTTCTTTCTGGAGGCGACTCTTTCCTGTTTATAGGTTGAGATATGATCGTAAAAAGTCTTTCGTGCCTGCGCGAGCCGGGATTCGCTAAGAAGAGATCCACCCGCCATCAACAGGTCGAAACCGTCGGCGTTCTTTTCTGAAAAATAACGGGTCAGTACTTTTTTTTCGAACTCGGAACGATAGGCAAGTTCGTTCGCGTCGACAAGTAGTTCCTGGGCGACCACCTTACAGACCGAAAGGGTCAACAGCCCGAGGATCAGGAATCTGGCTATCATGATCAGGCACAATTTGTTTCCAAGATACGACTTTGCCGGAAAACGTCCGGCAAGGCTTTAAACAAAGAAGGATTCCTTATGTAATATTGCGGAAATTCTGTCGACACATTGCGTAGCTGAAGAAAATGAAGGAAAAAAGCAGCGTTTTTGATATGATAGGTCCGGTTATGATTGGCCCGTCTTCGTCGCATACTGCCGGAGTTGTCAGGATTGGTCGCACAGCGAGGAAGATTCTGGGCGAAACGCCGGAACGCGCCGAGATCATCTTTTATAATTCGTTTGCAAGAACGTATGAAGGACATGGGAGCGATCTAGCGATTATTGCCGGTCTCCTTGACCTCAAAACCGACGACAAGAGAATAAAGGAATCCTTTACACTTGCCGCTGACAGGGGGCTTGAATATAAGTTCAGGTCGGTAGCCAATGCGTCGACCCTCCATCCGAACACCATTCGTTTGAAGATTGCGAAGGGAAACCGGGAGATAGAAATCGTTGGCGAAAGCCGGGGAGGAGGATTGATCAATATTGCCGAGGTTGACGGCTTCAAGGCAGATTTTTCAGCGAATCTTCACACCCTCATCATAACTGCGGCGGATGTCAAGGGCAGCATAGCATTTATCGCGGACGTTCTTGCACATGACGACTGCAATATCGCGACAATGTCGGTTTCCCGGAAAGGCAAGCACGACCTCGCATGCCTTGTTATCGAAATGGATTCGGGATTGAAGCCTGTAACATTGGAGTATCTGAAGAGTCTTAGCTGGGTTAAAACCATAATCTATATACCGGACATTGATCGTTAAAAAAATCCTAACATGTACCGAGTGAAACATTAAGTTCGAAGAAATGAAATCAATTGCAACCCTATCCCTCCTTGTGATCGCCCTCTTTCACGAATCTTACGCACAGGATTCCACGGCCAGTCAGTCCGAAAGGGTATGGTCCCTTAAAGAGTGTGTCGACTATGCGTTGGAGAATAACCTTCAGATCGCCAGAAGCGAAAATAGTGTGCGCAATGCCACGATTGACAGGCGTCAGGCGGTGATGTCGACGCTTCCGAGCGCCAACGCGAGCGTTTCCTACGGTTACAACTGGGGACGTTCAGTAGACCCGGTAACCTACGAGTACACGACCCAGCAATTGAACTCGATAAACCCGGGGATCAATGCATCTGTAACTTTGTTCAATGGACTTCGGATTCAGAATTCAATCAAACAGACTTCACGCGCTGAACACGCTTCGGAGCAAGACCTTCAGAAAACAAAGAACGACGTGATGCTCAACATTGCTTCGTTATACATTACCGTGATCTTTAATAAGGAACTGGTGGCCAATGCAAAGTTTCAACTTGAATCAAGCAAAGTGCAACTGGACCGGATAAAAAAACAGGTTGACGCCGGCGCATTAGCCCGCTCAGAGCAGCTAAACCTTGACGCTCAGGTTGCGACAAACGAAGTAACGCTGGTTCAGCGCGAGAATGCGCTGGCTTTGTCAGAGCTACAGCTCAAACAGGCACTGCTGTTGCCGGCGTCGACGCCGATGGATGTCGAACTGATGGATCTTTCGGTCGAAGACCTGGTGCTTGAAGAGAATCCGCAGGAGGTATATGAAGTCGCGCGACAGACGCTTCCTGAAGTAAAAAGCGCAAGCCTGATGGTGGAGAGTTGGGAGTACGGGTTAAAAGCGGCGCGCGGTCAGTATTATCCCCGTCTCACGCTCAACGGATCCATCAATTCAAACTATTCAAGCGCCTCTGATCGTCTCCGCTTCATACCCGATGGAGGCGACCCGGTCCCTACCACTCAACCTATCGGATTTGTCGAGGAAACAGGTCAGGTCGTTCTGGCTCAGACATTCGTACAATCAGGGGAAATGCAAGACGGGTGGGGCCGACGGGAGCAACTGCAGGACAACGTTTTTAAATCCCTCGGTTTTTCCCTGATCATCCCGATCTTCAGCAATCATCAGGTGCGTGCCAACGTGCACCGTACTGAAGTCACCGTCGACAATGCGAAGATCGCGGAAAGAGAAGTGCTGCAGACGTTACGACAGAATGTTGAAACCGCATACAATGACGCGCTTGCTGCCTCAAAAACTTACCTTGCCGCGTTACGCACCGTTGAAGCGCGCGAAGAGGCATTCCGCATGATGGAAACGCGTTACAGTTCCGGCGCAGCAAATTCGTTTGAGTATCAGGTCTCGCAGAATGATTTCTCACAGGCTCAAAACGATCTTACGCGGGCGAAATATGACCTGATCTTCCGTCAGAAAGTGCTGGACTTTTATCTGGGCAAACCCCTCGAATACTAATTCTCTTATCGAAATGGCAAAGCAAACAAAAAAATCAAACAAACTCGTTTACTGGTTGATCGGATCGGTCGCCTTTTTGATTCTTTTCATAGTAATCGCAAAGTCTGCCGGCTGGATTGGTGCACCAAGAGAAATCGAGGTGGAACTGGCGAAGGCCACCAAGGTGACGATTGTTGAGAAGGTGAGCGCATCTGGAACGATCCAGCCTGTCACAGAAGTGAAGATTGCGCCTGAGGTTTCGGGTGAAATTATTGACCTGCTCGTTGAGGAGGGAGATTCTGTGGCGACGGGCCAGACGCTCGTGCGCATCCGCCCTGATACCTGGCAAAGTCAGTTGCAACGCGCACAGGCGAGTCTGAGTCAGCAGCGGGCAAACCTGGAGCAGGCGAAAGCCAGCCTGGCACGCTCAAAGGCCCAGTTGATCCGGGCCGAGGCTGAATACGAGCGTCAGAAGAAGCTGTTTGACCAGAAGGTGATCTCGGAGGCCGACTGGCAACTTGCTACCCAGAACTATGAGATTGCGAAGAACGATGTCGCCTCTGCAGAAAGCAGTGTAGAAGCGGCAAACTTTGTCATTCGCAGTACCGAGGCGTCGTTGCGCGAGGCACAGGAAAATTATCGCAAGACCACCGTTGTGGCTCCCATGGATGGAATCGTTTCAAAGCTGATTGTCAAGAATGGCGAACGCGTGGTCGGAACTGCAACAATGGCGGGTACGGAGATGCTTCGTATTGCCGACCTCAATAACATGGAAGTTCGCGTCAACGTAAACGAAAACGACATCGTTCGTGTGCATCAGGGTGACACGGCTATTATCGACGTTGATTCGTATGCAAATCAAAACCTTGAGTTTAAAGGTGTCGTTACGCTCATAGCCAATACCGCAAAAGACAAGGTATCCGCGGATGCAATCACAGAATTCGAGGTTCGTATTCTGATTCTGCAGTCTTCATACCGGGATCTGGTCGAAAAGGGGAACCGATTTCCATTTCGCCCTGGGATGACGGCAAGCGTTGAGATCATTACACGTCGTAAGGCAGATGTGTTGTCCGTGCCCCTTGCAGCGGTTACCACCCGCAACCCCGAAGAAAACGAGGATGAAGGCGAGAATCAGCAGTCAGGTAACAACAATGTGCAAACGGCCAACAAGGCACCGGAAAAGAAAGAAGACAAAACGGTGGTTTTTGTGAATCAAAATGGTGTCGCTAAGATGGTTGAGGTTAAGACGGGCATCAGCGACTATGACAATATTGAGATTCTTTCAGGGATCTCGGATACGACACAAGTCGTAAAAGGTCCGTTCCTCGCAGTATCCAAACGATTGAAGGATGGTGACGAGATACGACCAGCCGAGAAGAAGGAAGAACCAAAGAATCCGTGATGAACTAATCCGAAAAGCCCCGCCAGAGATGCGGGGCTTTTTCGTTAATATTGCGGAAAAATTCGAGTATGGTCCAACATCCCTGGCATGAAGTATCAACCGGCGAAAATCCGCCTTATGTTGTTAATGCCATTATAGAAATTCCCAAAGGGTCCCGCGCAAAATATGAAATCGACAAGGACAGCGGCCTGATCAAGCTTGATCGGGTTATCTATGCTTCGATGTACTATCCGCTGAACTATGGATTTATTCCTCAGACCCTTGGCGAGGACCACGATCCGCTCGACATCGTTGTGCTTACACAGGTCACGGTAGTGCCCCGATGCCTGATTTCGGCAAAGGTTATCGGTGTCATGCAAATGATCGACCGGGGCGAAGCGGATGACAAAATTATCGCAGTCGCGGAAACCGACCCCAGCGTCAGCCATATAAACGATGTGAAAGACCTTCCGGCGCACCTGATCGCCGAACTGAAGCATTTCTTTGAGAATTATAAGACGCTGGAGAATAAGAAGGTAATTGTTGACGAGTTCAGGCATCGCGAAGACGCCTACAAGATTGTTGACGCGAGTATTCAGCGTTACAAGGAAACGTATGTGAAAGGCCTCGCATGACCGAATAACCCGGCCAATGAAAGTATCGGCGCCCGAATGGCTCGAAAAGGTTCTTTGGGGCTATGAAGCCCAGACATGGAAGGACTTTGAAGTCGTGATCGCCGATGACGGTTCCGGGAAACCTACACTGGATTTGATCGAGCGCTTCCGGAAATCCGGCAAACTGGATATCAGGCATGTATGGCATGAGGATCGGGGTTTCCAGAAATCCGAGATACTCAACAAGGCCATACTCGCGTCATCAACCGACTATCTGATTTTTTCCGATGGCGATTGCATTCCCAGAAAAGATTTTGTCGAAGTTCATGTGCGCCACGCGGCAAAGGGCTGGTTTATCTCCGGCGGCTATTTTATGCTGCCCATGGAGACAAGCAACTTGATCTCACGCGACGACGTGCATACCGGCCGCGCTTTTGACGCCGCCTGGCTTAGAAAAAACGGACTGCCCGCGACTTATAAAACGCTGAAGCTGACGAGTCGCGGTGTAATGCAACGTGTACTCAATGCGTTGACACCGACCAAACCTACATGGAACGGTCACAATTCGTCCGGTTGGAAAGACGATATCGTCCAGGTCAATGGCTTCAACGAGCAAATGCAGTATGGTGGCCAGGACCGGGAACTTGGCGAGCGGTTGGTTAATGCAGGGATCAGGGGAAAGCAACTTCGTTATAGCGCTATCTGCATTCATCTTGATCATAAGCGCGGTTACAAAACCAGCGATTCAATTTCCAAAAACAAAAAGATCCGCCAGGAAACCAGACGTCTCCGTAAAACCTGGACCGAGTTCGGAATTGTTAAACCTGGTAGCGCTTGAAGGTATCACTCATTATCTCCGTGTACAAAAACGTGCGCGATCTAAGCGTTGTCCTGGAGGGATTGAAGCAACAGTCATTCAGGGATTTTGAAGTCGTGATTTCGGAAGATGGGGAATCTCGTGAGATGGCTGAGTTTGTCGCCGGTTACCGCCATCCTAATCGGATTGTACACCTTACGCAGCCGGACGTGGGCTGGCGAAAAAATCAGGCGCTGAATAATGCGATCCGGTCCTGCAGCGGCGACTATCTCGTATTCATTGATGGCGATTGTGTGCTCCATCACAAATTTATGGAGAATCATGTTCGCTACGCTTCGCCTAAACATGTTCTTGCCGGCAAGCGCATCAAGCTCGGGCCGGTTTATTCCAATATGTTCAGGGAAAACATCCATGATCTTTTACAGCTTGAACGTCGTGTGGAGAAGGAAAGCCGTTCTGTTAAAAAGGATGGCGGAAGATTCGTCGAGGAGGGCTACTACTTTAATCCCGACGGGGTTTTCGGATTTATCCCAAGATTGCGCCGCATGAGTCAGCTCAAGGGTTGTAACATGTCGT
>CBKWFZ010000239.1:0-6062 GCA_966673785.1 uncultured bacterium | reverse complement strand
CGACCGCCTGAAAGTAGGTAACGGATTCCGCCCCGGCATGGGCGAGTTGCCGGATACTTCCCAGCGTCCACGTCGCGCACAGCGGCTCATTTTGTCGCGGCTCTGTTCGTTCCGATTCGGCAATCACGAATGCAGCCGGGTTCGTTGCGTATGGATTGTACTTCCGCTTCAACAGGACCGGGGAAACGTGAACCGTTTTTTCATAGATGCTGTGTGCACTGTTTACGCCATAATATTGTGCTTCGAGATTTTCGATAATCGTCAAGTCATCCGAAGCATGCTCCTGCGGATCGAGACCAAACGTCACAAAATCGGCAGTTGATCGCGGGATGCGATGCCTGTTGAGTTCGGTAAAATTGAAATCGGTGCCAATACCGATACTGGCTGTTGGAAAAACGCTCTTCAGAAAAGGAACGAATTCAAGGTGATGTTCACGCGTCGTGAGTTCGCCCTTGCTCAATACGGTGATCTTTCGCACCGGCACTCGCTCCCGGTCAAACAGACTCAGGAACTCATCAAGCACGTCCCGCGGATCTTGGGGTAACAGCATGACGATTTCCAGCGGAAGCGCGAGCCGTTCACTGATCAGTACATCGTTGGTAAAACTGTCCTGCCATTCAATGTTGCTGAGGTCTACATCAATACGGTAATGATCAAATTTGACGGTTTTCAGCGCCTTGAGGATGTCTTCGGTGAACGCTTCCGACGGAGAAGATCCGATTCCGATCGCGGGAATTTGTATCTGCCGTCGGGTGGTCGTAATTTCAATTGTCTCCGGTACAGCGACTTCGTCAAGTGTTTCTTCAGGTTTGAAGGTGATCTGCTGGTGAATGCGTTGACCTTTCTTTAGTTCGACCGGGAATGGCCGGCTCAGCGGCGTGCAAAACGTTTTGAATGATGCATCGCTCCAGTTTCGCTGATCCTCTGTTTCAAACACGTCCCCTGCAAACTCAAGCACATACCAGTGGCCGTCTATTCGCCATTTCATTGCTGTGATCCCGACAAACGGATCTTCTGATGCGATCTGTTCGGGAAATATGTGTTCCGTATGCGTTCCATTTTCATGCATGATTATGACAGGCTCTCCGATAGTCTCACGCAATGGATGAAGTACGCAGAATCCGGCTCTGTTTTTCGAATGATCTGCAGCGACCTCGCCGTCAAGCGAAAATGTTATTTCTCCGTCCGCGTTCCCTTCGATTGCAACAGCCCATGTGATGAGCGTTGTGTTCCCTGAATGGCTATCCGCCTTATAACGAATGCTAAAACCTTCCGCGGACAGATCGATTACTTCGTCGCGAATTCTCAGCGAATATGTTCCCCAGTTTTCGTCACGGAGCGCAAAATAGATCATGCGTAGAATTTCCTTGCCGCCATAGCGCACGTACCGGACGAATCCGTTCTCGTAAAGTAAGTTGAATGGTCCGCTGACAAGTTCTCTCATGATACTACTTTATAAACTGCTCGACATTTGACGCGTCGATGCGAATGAGTCCGGTGTTTACCGTTGCCGGGATATTTGTGATGCCCGCGCGGCCGTCGTTGCGGGAAAGATTGTTCGTGTTATGCACCATATCGTACAGGAACTGCGCGCCGTACCATGTGAAGAGTTCGCGTTTCTGTCCGGCAAGCATGTGAATAACGCCTTCCCTGACAAGTGCAAGGTGTTCCGGTTCCCAATCGACGGTGGTAATTTTTACCTTGCCTTGTTTTCCCGCCTCCTTAACGGCAAGCGCAATCCCCGGGCCGCTATTGGAGTCGAACCCACAGACGCCGGCGAGGTCGGGATGTGCCGCAAGCAGATCAGACGTGATCCGCGCCGCTTCCTCTACGTTCGCCTTGTCATCAAACCTGCCCACGATCTCAATCTCTGGATGATTTGCGAAGACGTCAAGCAAGCCCCGGAATCCCGCTTCCATATTCATGAGGCCGAGAATTCCCATGTACGCTACCTTTCCCTTTCCGCCAAGCAGTCTGACCATTTCCTCGCCCTGCATCCGTCCAATCTCATACCAGTCAGTGCCCAGGAAGGCATGGTGTTTTCCTCCGGGAATGTCGGAGTCATACACGACCGTTGGTATGCCGGCTGAAACAGCCTTATTGATAACCTGGGCAAGAGCAGGATCAGTACCATTGATAAGCATACCCGCCGGGCGTGTGCCGATGACTTCTTCAATAACATTGATCTGCGCCGGCACATCCCAATCAGCTGGTCCGAGCACGGCTACGCTCACATTTCTTTTCTTTCCCCACGCCCGGAAAGCTGCCTGATCATGATTAACATACATTGGCATTGTTACGGCCGTTGTAATCATGACATACTCTTCATTTTCCGGTAGTTCTGCTTCGTCGTTTGATTCGATCACGAGAAGAATGTCCGATGTATTTTTCGGGGGTAAGTCGCATGCCGCAAGAAGCAGCAGACAAGCCATTAGGACCCGTATTTTACCTAGATGCATAGCGTTTCTGTAATGTCTGATCCACCCAGAGTGTAAGTATCAGGATGATGCCGAGAATGATTTCCTGCCAGTAGCCGGAGATTCTCGAGATCACCATCAGATTGGCAACCAAGCCCATGAACAACGTGCCGAGTAGGGCACCCGGAACTTTGCCGTGCCCGCCGCTTAAACTTGCGCCACCGAGAATGACAGCGGTAATAACCCGCAACTCCAGACCTCTTCCCATCGTCGGCAATGCTGCTCCAAGGCGTGAGGCGAGTAATATCCCCGCAATACCTGCCAGGAGCGCCGAGAGCATGAACGCAAAAAGTTTCATTCGCCGGACCTGAATACCCGAGAGCTCGGCCGCTCTTTCGTTGCCTCCAATGTAGTAATAGCGGCGGAAAAAAATTGTGCTGCCGGTGAGAAATGTAAATGCTCCCACGACTACCACCATATACCAAACCGGCATTTGAATACCCAGTAGTCTGGACTGGCCAATTGCGTTGAACCAGTAGGGGAGATCTTGTATTCCGGATCCGCTTACAAGAAGGGCGAGGCCGCGTACAATCCCCATCATGGCGAGGGTCTGAATCATCGGATTGATTCCCTGGTATGCAATCAGATATCCGTTAACTGCGCCGATAGCCGTTGCCGAAACTAAACCAATGGATAGCGCGACCGGAACCGCTACTCCGGAAAAGTACATCAGGTAAGCGGTCAGGCAGCCTGCAAACGCCACGACAGAGCCCACAGACAAGTCGAAAACTCCTGTAATGAGCAGAATCATCATACCTACGGCGACAATCGTATCTGTCGACATGTTAAGCATGATCTGCCGGAAGTTATCGAACGTTGGAAACGTGTCCGGATAAATCACACTTGCTACGATGATTGTCAATCCGAGCAGTAGAGCGAGGGATGTGACGCGATCTTCAAGTATCTTTCGCATAGGTTACGTAGCCAGTTGCATGATTTTTTCTTCCGTTGCCTCTTCTCCGGATAGTTCACCGACAATGGTTCCAGTCTTTACAACAAGTATCCGGTGACACAGCGCAAGAAGTTCGGGTAGTTCACTCGAGATCATCACAATGCTCTTTCCACGTGCGGCCAGATCGCTTAGAATACCATAGATTTCATTTTTTGCCCCGACGTCTACACCATGCGTAGGTTCGTCCACGATCAAGATCTCAGGCTCGGTCAGCAACCACCGCGCCAGCACCACCTTCTGCTGATTTCCTCCGCTAAGGTAAAGGACTTTTTGATTCATATTTGGCGTTGCGATTCGTAGTGCATCCCGGATTCTCCCGGCTTCTCCAAGAAGCAGGTTCTTTCTGTATAAATGATCCGGCAATACCTCCAGCTTCGCGGAAAGCATATTGTCGAGTACCGACATGCCCTCGAAGAGTCCTGAGGATTTCCGTTCCTCGGGAACATATGCGAGACGCAGGCGTAACGCATCTGCCGGGTTTCGGATGCTTACCCGTTTCCCATTCAGCGTAACAGAACCTTTCGAGCGGTTGAAACCGAAAATCGCTTTTGCAATCTCTGTTCTTCCGGCTCCGGCGAGGCCGGCCAGGCCTAGTATTTCACCCTTCAGGAGTTTAAAACTTACGTTCTTCAGGCCGGGAGCCGACAGGTTCTCAATTTTGAGAGCCACTTCCGTTGACGTCGTATTGCCACGGTTCACAGCTGAAAGTTCACGGCCGACCATTGCCCGGATAAGCCCTGCACGGGTTACCTCGTCACGCCTGAATGTTCCTTGAAACCTGCCATCTTTCAAAACTGAAACTGAATCCGCAATCGCTTCAATTTCGTGTAGCCGGTGGGATATGTAGATTATAGAAACACCTTCTTGTCTTTGGCGGGTAATCAGGCGAAATAGCTTTGAAGTTTCCCGATCGGTCAATGCAGCTGTCGGTTCGTCCAAAATCAATATCCGTGGCTTTCGTGCCAGTGCCTTCGCGATTTCGGTCAGTTGTTTCTCCGCCGGCGACAGCCGTGAGACCGGTGTGCGCGGTTTGAGCGGGATGTCGAGCCATTCCAGTAAACGCTCTGCCCTTAAGTAAAGCTCGGCCCGGCGTATTACCCCGATCGCATTTACAGGGTGGTCGTTTGCAAAGATATTTTCCGCTACGTTCAGGCTTTCAACCAGACTGAGGTGTTGGTGTACGATGGCAATACCATGCGAAAACGCATCCCGCGGGCTCTTCAGCATGATTTCCTTGTTGTCGAGACGAATGATGCCGCTGTCCGCCCGAAGGTTGCCACTGAGGATACTCATGAGTGTCGTCTTTCCGGCTCCGTTTTCTCCGCAGAGCGCGTGTACTTCACCCGGCTCTACAGTGAATGAAACGTCGGTGAGCGCGTTAACTCCCGGAAACCGCTTGCTGATATTTTCGATGCGCAGCCGACTCATGGAAATTGCGCCAGATGAATGACTTTGTTCTCACGGGCCGACGCATACGCGGCATGTACGAGTCGTACCGTTTCAAGATTGTCGGCGCCGCTGGTTTCCGCATTGCCATTACCTTTAAGTGCCTCCAGGATATTGCGATTGCAGGCAACGATGCTGGAGTGAACGAGTGCGTAGGCCGGATCGGCCCATGGAAATTTCGGTGGGGCGGCGTCGATGCTTTGGGTTCCTCCGGAAGTAGTTATCCGAATTTCATAGTCCGCCAGTAGTCTCAAACTTCCTTCGTTCCCCTCCACATCAATCAGCGTTTGAGGGAAGATTTCTTTTTCCGGTCTTGATGCATACGACATTTCGGCAAAACACGAGGCGCCGGTCTTCATGCGCATCAAAACAGTCGCAACATCTTCGCCGTTTATTCCTGGATTGATCCGTGAGGTATTGCAGTAAAGAGACTCAACTTCGCCGAATAGAAAGCGGCATACGTCAAGGATATGCGAACCGATGTCGGTGATAATGAACTGGTCAAGTGCTGCCAGAAACGGCTGGTTTTCGAAGACGGGAAAACCGGAACAAAAGCTGACCTTCCCTTTAAAAACCTTTCCGATCGTGCCCGCTTCCAATAGACTTTTCACTTTTCGGATCGGCGTCTGCCAGCGCCAGTTTTCGTGGATGAAGAACGGGACGTTGTATTGATGGCAAGTGTGAAGCATATCTTCCGCGGCTCCGAAACGAGGTGCCATCGGTTTCTGGCAAATCACACCGATACTTCTTGCAGCAGCTGCTTTTGTGAATTGTTGATGCGTGTCGACATCGGTGATGATATCGACAAAGTCGAGCCGTTCTGTATAAAGCAATGCGTCAATATTGTCATAGACCGCGCGAATTCCGAACTTCGTCGCGATCGCTTCCGCTTTCGGGCGCGTCCGGTTGTAAACCGCAACGATTTCCACACCTTCGAGCTCCTTCCACGCTGCGATCTGGTAGTTGGCCCAGAAGCCGGTTCCGATAACGGCAAAACGAAGATTCTTTGATCGTTCCATTCATCTTACTTTCCGGGTAGTGGATATTTTTTAGAGGTGTTGTCAAGGATAAGTATCCAGTCTTGTCCGTAGCCGCTGGATGGCGGAGTGAATTCAATGGACCCTTTGTTGGTATGAGTCCCGGCGTTTTTGACTTCGCCGTTACGCGGATTGTACCACGCGGCGGTA
>CBKWFZ010000238.1:0-6077 GCA_966673785.1 uncultured bacterium | reverse complement strand
TCGTTGCTCCTCATTGCTTCTTGCAGTCAAAAGGATCACCGGAATATGAGAAAAACGTTCGTCCGACTTGATTTTCGTGCATAGGTCGATACCATTCAGTTCCGGCATCATAATATCGCTGACTATAAGATCCGGGTTCCGAGCCACTACGGTGTCCCAACCATCGAGGCCATTTTCCGCTTCGTATATTTCGTATTCAAATTTCAGATTGTCCTTGAGATAGAAACGGAAGTCGTCATTATCTTCCACCAAGAGCAAAGACTTTTTCTTTGACTTGCCGGCAGTCTTGCTTAAGGTCTCCTCCTCCGGAGCTATTGCCGGCATGACAGAAGCTGACGTTTCTCCGTTGAGTATTTGTTCAGAACGGCTCCCGGACTGAACTAGTGGAATAGAAAACCTGAAGCAGCTCCCCTTTCCAATTTCACTTTCAACTTCGATCCGACCACCGTGAATTCGTACAAATTCTTTGGTTATCGAAAGGCCGATTCCGCTGCCAATATTTATGATGCTTTTCGGTAAATCTGTCTGAAAGAACGGTTCAAAGATACTGTCGATCTTATCCTGAGGTATTCCGATCCCCGTATCCTTAACGGCGATAGAGATCATTTGATCACTCCCCTCTTTAACGAGTTCAAGGCGTACCGACACGACGCCTTTTTCAAGTGTGAATTTGAAAGCATTGCTAAGCAGATTAAAAAGGATCTTCTCCAGCTTATCCTGATCGAAAAGTGCTTCAAGGTGATCAACTGAGCTACTGAACTCAAGACGGATATTCTTTTTTTCCGAGAGGTCAGAAAACGATAACGCTGTATCCCTTACAAAGCTCACAATGTCGCCCTTGGCGGGACTCAGCTTAATATCGTGGACCTCCAGCTTCTTAAAATCAAGCAATTGATTGACCAGCGTCATCAGCCTCCGGCCGTTGCGTTGAATCAGCTGGAACTGAACAATTTGATCCGGATCGGTTGCCTTCTTAATAAGCCGTTCAATCGGAGTCAGAATCAGCGTCAGGGGTGTTCTGAATTCATGACTGACGTTCGTGAAGAATTTCACCTTCATCATATCCATTTCGTGGACGCGCTGAGTTTCGCGGCGTTCATGCTCGAGCGCAAACTTGAGTTTCTCACGTTGCTGAATCATTTTTCTTGCGATGAACAGGATGACGAGCAAGAATGTAGCGTAAAGTGTAAATGCAATGTTGGTCTTCCAGAACGGAGGTTGAATGATTATAGCCAGCGATGCTTCTTCATCGCTCCATATGCCGTCTCCGTTCACCGTTTTGACCCGTAGTTTATAACTTCCCGGGTGAAGGTTGTTGAAGATAATTTCATGGCTTTTCGCGGGCACAGGCAGCCAGTCTTTGCTTAATCCCTCGAGCTGATACATGTACCGAT
Organism: uncultured bacterium; assembly: GCA_966673785.1. Classification (GTDB taxonomy): domain Bacteria; phylum Bacteroidota; class Bacteroidia; order Cytophagales; family Cyclobacteriaceae; genus Ohtaekwangia. The sequence continues at coordinate 4,683 of CBKWFZ010000238.1, read as the reverse complement.
CCCGTTCGGGATTGAAGTAGTTTAGCGCAGAGAGGCTGATCGAAAAGAAGTTTCTGTTCGGAGGAAGCGTAATTTTATCGGCTTCGGATATTGCTTTGTCCAGTACAACGACTCCATCCACTACTTCGCCAATACCGACGGGTTTTTCATACAACTCAAGTTCGGAAAGAACGATTCTCGTTGGCGTGACCTCCTCGTGGCGGTCCATGCCATTCACAATGTTAAAGCCTGTGGGACCCCCGAAGACAATTTCCCCCTTCCTTGTTTTTATGCCCGCATTCTGGTTGAACTGACGTCCCTGTAGACCGTCTGTTTCCGTGTATCGCTTGAACAACACGTGGTTGTCAGACGTGTCGCTGACTTTCATTTGCAGGAGTCCGTCAAAAGTACCCATCCAAAAACAACCGTTGTCATCTTCTTCGATTGTCAGGATTGCCTTATGAGGACGGTTGTCATGAAAAGTCTTGAAACCATTACTTGCTTCTTCAAACAAACTCAGTCCATCGAAGGTTGCAATCCAGAACCGGTCTCGTGAATCGCGCAGGAAATCCATCACGAAGTTATTCATCAGTGCGTCGGGCTCGGACGATGCGCCGTAATGCCTGAACGTGGTTCCATCTTTCGACAGTACGTCAATTCCATTGGTTGTACCAAACCAGATATTTCCATGGCGATCCTCGTCAATGGCGACCACTGTTGGAGACTGCATTGCATTAGGTCCCCAAAGACTGAGTCGCTCGCAATTACCTGTGTTCTTGTCAAACAAGACAGCGCCGTAGTCGATCGTGCCCAACCACATTCTGTTTCTTGACGTTGGTTTCATCGGGCTTGAACGTAGTAAATTTTGATCCATCGAACTTGCTGAGTCCACCCTTGTACGTTCCGATCCAAAGAATCTGATCGCTGTCGAGAAACAGATCGACAATAACATTTGAACTCAGGCTGGACTTGTTGTCAGGATCATGCAGGTATTGGTTGAATCTTTCGTGTTGACGGTCAAAATGCAGCAGACCCCCACCATTGGTCCCGATCCAAAGATTACCTTTCGCATCCTCGGCAAACGCGTTTATGTCCTCGAACGGCAAACTGGCCGGATCGAGCGCGTAACGTTTGTACAAATCAAAACGATAGATGTTCTCGTGATAAAAACTCACGCCGCGTTTGTAGGTTCCCACCCACATGATTCCTTTATCGTCCCTGTAAATCCAGGTGACTGAGTTTTCCGCTACGCTTGTGGCGTCCCCTTCCCGGTGCAGTACATAACGGATGGTCATGGCGTTTTTATCAATGATATTCACCCCACCATGATCCGTTCCCACCCAGATCGTTCCATCGGCCGCTTCTGTCACTTGTGAGACTGCATCGGCGTTAAGGTGCACCGGACCTGTGTTCGTGCTGACGTGATTGAGTTTGCGTGTACGCGTATCGTAGTGGAAGATCCCCTGACTTAAACCGGGTGCCCAGAGCCAGATATCATCGTCCATGTCGCACATCATTCTGTATTCTGTAGCTATGTTTCTATTTAATTCGCTCAACGATGTGATGCGTTGGACTACGCGACCGATACCGGTTTTGGTTTCAACCCTTTCGATGATGCCATTCGCATGGATCAGCCAGTTATTCCCACCTTTGTCAATGACAAAATCGGTAATCCGCTCACCGACGATGGAAGAAGAATCACCGTTAATGTTTTGCAAAGACATGCCCTTCCCAGCTTCCGGATCATACCGGATCAGCCTGTTCGGTTCAACGAACCAAAAGGAACCGTCACGGTGACGCACAATGTTAATCAGACTTTGAGAAGTTCCGTATCGCGCATAGAACGGTTCCAGGTTCCGGATAAAATTTTCCTTCACCGGGTCATACAGTACCAGTCCCGAACCTGTCCGTACAACAATGTACCCCTCGGGAGATTCAAACAACCGATAGACCTGATCATTTATAAGTGATGTCGAGTCACGGGGATCATGGTAGAACGTTTTCACCATGTAGCCGTCAAACCGGTTCAGCCCGTATCCGGTGCCGACCCAGACAAAGCCGCGGCTATCTTTGAGAACCACACGAACGTCGGGGTGCGACAAACCGTTATCGATTCCCAGTTGTTTGAACCTGAATTGCCCGGTTTGCGCCATAACGACAGTGGTTAAAGCGCAGATCGTGAAAATCGCGATTAAGAGAAATCTGGTTGTCGTAGAATCACCGGTCATCATAACAATATGGAACAGGTAAGGGCCGGTCAATGCAGTATTGACAACGCTTGCTGCACCGATCCCGACACATGAGTGGTTGAGCCCGACTCCATACGAATTTACGAGGATAAATCATGCAGTCCATGAGAGTTGAGCTTGGTCTTGCATGTTGCTAACCGATTTTTCCAGGTCTTCATTCGGCGGAAATCACCGTACAAGCCCTGCATCGTCTTTAGCATACATTGGTCGAACTGCGAAACAAACAGAATTATTCGACTTTCAGGGTATGAAAAAGTCCAGTATACGGGGACATAAAGTCCACTGAACGGAAATCCTTGCATTAAACCCGTTCAAAACGTCTTAATCCGGGCTTAAAGTCCCATGCAGACAATTTGTACCGCTTTTTATCCGATCCGGAAAACATTGACTTCGACCATCGGCCGGTAGAAAAATCCCTCAGCCGGTGATCATTCTGTCGCTGCTGCCCCCGATCAATCCAGCGCAAGGGTAAGATGACAGAGGTTTGTCCTTTCTTAGACATTATGAACCGTATTGTTGGATTTTTTAATACCCTTCAAAACCTTCAAATGAGTTTACTTTCGGCCACAATCAATAAAGGGGTAGCGAGAAGCCGAATATTTAACGATGGTGAGCTGTCGGGTGATAATACAACTCTTGATGACGCCCACCAAAGTCATTGCAAAACAAGCTATTCCGCTCTTAAATGGCGTTAAGGGTCTAATAGCTGAGGTTTGTCAAAAACCGACAGCATCATCAAAGCGCATAAAATACTATGAATAAAAATATCCAACAGAAAATGAATCGTCTATCCATCATGCTACTTCTTTGCTTAATCGCAAGTGGGGCCATCAGTCAGAAAAAGAAAACAGTGCCCGCGCAGCAGCGAACCATTCACGTGGATTTCAACCGCGTAAAGGGGCCGCTGAATACCATGTTCAATGAATGCATCGGCGCGGGACGTGCCAACGAAGGGCTACGGGCAGACTGGCAGGAGCAGCTGACTTACGTAAAAAATGAATGCGGCTTCAGGTATATCCGAATGCACGGTTTGCTCACCGACGATATGGCAGTCTATACTGAAGACAAAAACGGCAACCCGATTTACAACTACATGTACATCGATGTGCTCTTTGACTTTCTGCAGTCGATAGGCATGAAACCATTTGTTGAACTGGGTTTTATGCCCTCAGCACTTGCATCAGGTAGCAAGACTATATTCTGGTGGCGCGGGAACGTTACGCCGCCAAAGGATTACGAAAAATGGGAAGGTCTCATCAAAAACCTGGTAGAACATTTCACCGAACGCTACGGTGAGGAAGAGGTGAAGTCATGGTACTTTGAAGTTTGGAATGAGCCGAATCTCGATGGCTTCTGGGCTGGCACGCAGGCAGAATATTTCCGACTTTACCAGCATGCAGCGCGAGCCGTAAAAAGCGTGAACCCGGCATACCGTGTTGGGGGGCCCGCTACGGCCGGAGCGGCATGGGAAGAAGAGATGATTGATTTTTGTGTCGCAAACAATGTGCCCATCGATTTTGTCAGTACGCATACATACGGGGTAAAGCAGGGCTTCCTCGACGAGTTCGGCAATTCAGGTACCGTGTTGGACAAGAACCCGTTGAGCGTCAGCGGTGACGTTATCCAATCTCGAAAAGAAATTGCCGCATCCGAAAAGCCAGATCTTGAACTCCACTATACGGAATGGAGCGCGTCTTATACTCCAGCAGATCCGATACACGACAGTTATCACGAGGCGTCCTATGTTCTGCAGAAATTAAAAGAGGTTGATACGGCCGCGCAATCCATGTCATACTGGGTTTTTACGGATATTTTTGAGGAACCGGGACCGCGATTCACTCCTTTCCATGGTGGATTCGGGATGCTCACCACGCAAGGAATAAACAAGCCTGTATTCTATGCGTATCAGTTTCTTAACCGCCTCGGTAGTACCGAACTCGTAAATCACGACGGTTCCTCAATCATCACAAGGGATGACGCAGGGAACATTCAGGCGCTGGTATGGGACTTCACGAATACGCATCCAGGAGACTCGGTCCACAACCAGAAGTATTACATCCGGGATCTGCCAGCAAAGTCAAATGGCACAATCAACCTAAACTTAGCCAACGTTCCCGCGGGTATTTATGCGCTGGAAATTTATCGTATCGGATACAGGAGTAACGATGCCTACTCCACATACTTATCTATGGGGAGTCCCGCCCAACTTAACAGGGAACAAGTAGATCAGATCAGGAAGCAAAACGATGGATCTCCCTTTATTAAAGAAATTGTAGAGATAAAAGGATCATCACGGTTCACCTATACGATGGACCTGCGGGAGAATGACGTATTCCTGGTCAAGCTGATTAGACTATAGTCACCAGTAATGCGAGCGCCTCGGATGGTTTGTTTATGGGTGGTGTTATGAACGCGGCCTAAACCAAACAAAAAGAATGTTGTGGAACTTCAACGA
>CBKWFZ010000237.1:0-6116 GCA_966673785.1 uncultured bacterium | reverse complement strand
GGTTTTGACGATATAAAGTCCGATGCCGCCGATCTCGGAGCGTTCCGAGGCGCGGAAGAACATCTGGAACAGCTTGCCGGGGTTGGATTCGGAAATACCAATGCCGTTGTCGATGACGCGCGCCTTCACCGACCCGTTCTCGGACGGCGCGATGTTGATCTCGACAAACGAATGCACGCGATCCGACTCATTATAGAACTTGATGGCGTTATCAATCAGGTTTTCCAGGACAATGCGCACGAGCTCCTTGTCGGACTGGATCTCCATTTCGGGACCGGCGGCGATTTTCTTGCGGATCTCGATCTTGGCCGGCAGCCCCTTCTTGCGTTCCAGCACCAGGATCTCGCCGACGATGCGGTCGAAGTCGATGCGCGACACGGTGATCTTGGAGTTGTTGATCTGGTTGACGATGAGCAGGCGCGTAAGGATGGAGTTGAGGCGTTCCGCGGTGAGGTCGAGCTTGCGCAGGTAGTCGAGGGCAAGCGCGTCGGTGACGTCCATGAGGGCGACGTTGCACATGCCCTTGAGTGACGCGAGCGGTCCGCGGATATCGTGCGAGGTCTTGTAAATGAAGTTGTCGAGCTCGTCGTTCACCTGTTTGAGGGAGAGGTTCACGCGTTCGAGGTCGGCGGTTTTCTTTTCGACTTCGCGGTCGAGATCCTTGTTCTTGATCTCGAGCAGCTTGTTCTGGCTCTGGATGGTTTCCTTGGCTTCGGAAAGCTGGGCGTTCACCTGTTTGGAGACGCGGTTACTGCGCTGGAGCACGAGGATGAGAAGGCCGGCGAGGATGGCGATGATGGCGACGGCGATGTTGAGGTCGCGTTGCTGGCGGATCACAGCCTGGTTGGAGGCGATGGTCTTGATGTTCTCGCGTTCGGCGAATTCGGTTTGTACGCGGGCAATGTTTTCGATGAGGCGTTCGGAGTAGATGGAGTCTTTGAGGTTGATGTATTTAGACTGGTATTGAGAGGCCAGTTGGAATTGTGAAGTGAGCTTGTATACCTTTGAAAACTCACGGTATGTCTCAATCAATAATTCGACATAGTTACCGGACCTCGCAAGATGCTCACAGTCAGCCAAGACTTCCAAGGCATTCTCACTTTTGTTTTGACGAACAAAAATGTGTGCGATGTAAATTAGGTTCTCAGCCTCAAAACGAACGGAGGGAATACTTCTTGCAATTTCAAGTGATTCTTGAAAGTATTTGAGGGCCTGGTCATGCTCTGACAGGCCGAAACTCGCGACACCTTGCCCAAAACGTCCCTCCATCAAAATCTCCCGTTGACATTCAGACCCACAAATCTTAAACGCCTTTTGAAATGATTCCCTTGCATCTGCAAATAGCTTCAATTGATTGTAGCAGAGGCCAATATTAATTTGCAGTCTGTCTAGGTCCAGGGTAGAGGAAACGTCCTTTCGAACTTCCAAGGCCCGTAAATAAAAAGCCAATGCTTTGTCATAGTTCTTTAACTTGAAGTGCACGAGCCCAATATTGTTCAATGACATCGCAATCTCAAAGTTGTCGCCGGCTGCTTCTCGTAACGTTAGATTCTCATAGTGAACTCGTAGTGCTTCGTCATATCTTCCAAGAAAAGTATAGGAAACAGCGAGGCTATTCAAAATTATCTTATAGTCGCGATCTAGTTTATTTCGTCTGGCAATTACCAACATGGATTCAAGTACTTGAGCAGCTTCAAGCGGCTTACTGACGCGATTTAACAATTGACCCCTTAAACGTCCCGAATGGACAATCTTTGCCGTATCCTCTAACTCAATTGCTATCTCCAGCGCTTCGTCGCAGAGTTCGAGCGCTTCAAAATATTCGTTCCTTCCCGCTGATTGTACCAGAAGCTTCGTTAATAGATCAAACCTCTCGGCGCCCTGCGCACCAACAAGTCTTTCTCGCAGGGCGATCGAAGTAGAGTCTTGACATACAACCCAAGAACTGATCCAAAAACTCAACAGCAGGGTAAGGAAAATTTTCTCTTTGGAAGATGCTATTTCGTACACGGGTTATTAAATAAAAAGTATCTGAAAAAAATCAGCTCAGATCGAAAGCAATTTTGATTTACAATCAACCACAAATGTAAAGATTTCCTAACTGACTAAACCTCAATCAAACACTATGAAAAAGTTATTTTACCTTATTACGATTGCGCTTCTCGCGTCAATTTCGATTACTTCATGCACAGAGGAAGAAGTTAAGCCTCAAACTGAATTGAGGAATGGTGGAGGCAGCGCTTCTGACCCTATCAAAAATTAGTGGATCGAACTATCATCTAGAACATAATCGGATCAAATTATGAAAAAGTCAAGCATCTTTGTAATAAGCTTAATCGCGATCGGAACCCTTTCATTTTCATTCGTATCGAACAAAGTTGAAAAGTCCGGGCAAAAACAAAATCACGCAGCTGCGGCGGCGGAAGCCCCGGCAGGAGGGTTTGCTCTTGGCGATCAATTAGAAAATTAGTCATTTTTCGGCGGCCGTCAAATACCCACTCCAACTTTGTTACGTGAGACATTTCCCTTTTGATGGGGGTGTAGCAGTCTCGATGGGCTGAAAAGCCATGAAGGATGGTATAACGTCAAGCTCGTTTTCAATCCGGGCAGCTTTTTATTCAAATCGTGGGAAACCCCATCCGAGATTGTCTGGTTTAATGCGAGTTCGCGGTACTGTAGACTGCTGTGCATCAAAGGCTTTGTTCTTGCTGCTAGTTTTGGCGCTAGCTCAAAATAAAACGTTTGTTTTTGAACAATAATATTATTTCAGCAGGTTTTACGGAGATTAATCGTCTCGCACATCGCCAATCAGGGCGGCAAGCCGTTCGTTGTAAGAATGCTGTACGGGTTCAAGCCTGTCAAAGCGAAATACCCCTATAAATCGGGGTAAAACTCCGCCGGCCGTTTTTTTCTGATCTATGTAAGCAGACCACTTAAAGTATTACTTTAAGTTCAAAATTCTTCATTTCTGGTTGAAACCTTACGTCATTTCCCGGAGTATTTTTATATGTTTAACCAACCAAGTGGTCACTTTTTAAAGCCCGTTTTTGCAACTTCCTCGCATGTTCAGGCTCCCTTTTTCCGACAAAGCCATAGCCAGGCAGGCAATGGAGGCCTGTGAGTCAATTATCACCGAAATGGGGGCCGATATTCACGATGACCTGATTCAAAAACTTTCCGTTCTCCGCCTCCACCTCGACAAAATCGAACGGTCTTCCTTTGATCCCGAGGAGACACGGAACGCCGTTTTACGCATGCAGGCCGATTTTCAACTCATTATCGATTCTGTCAGACGAATCTCACGCCAGCTCTCCCCTGTCCGGATGGAAGACGACTCGCTCGAAAAACGGCTGGAGATGCTCTGCAGGAACATGGAAACACCCGGTACCGGCCGGATCTATCATTCCTTCACCGGATCAGCCCGACCGCTTTCTCCCGGCATTGAAAACTATTTGCTTCGCATGATCCAGGAACTGATGCACAATGCTTTCCGGCATTCGGCAGCGTGGAATATATGGGTTACCTGGAATTGGACGCCAAAAGCAGTTGTCGTCACAGTCGAAGACGATGGATCGGGGTTTTCCCGGTTGGAAGAATTTATCGGCAAACTGAAAAAAAAACACAACTCGCTTCGAATGCGCGCTAACGCCATTGGTGCAAGGATAAAATATTCTGCTGGCGAAAAAGGTCTCTGCGCTCAGATCAGACTCCCGCTATAGAAGCCCGTTGCGGTAGGCGAAGGCAATCAGCGCAGCAGTATTCAGCACATTTACTTTTTTCAGGAGCCGCACACGATATGTTTCGATGGTTCCCTCAGTCATTTTCATTTCCTCCGCAATTTCTTTGGTGGTCAAGCCGCGGGATATGCCCAGCAGCAGGTCTTTTTCTCTGGCCGAAAGGGTAATCGGAGGAACCTGATCCCAACGATGCGCGTTTTTTTGAATGATGGATACCACTTTGCCCGAATAATAGCTCTCTCCTTCAAGTACGCTTACCATCGTTTTACGGATCTCCGCATATCCGTCAAGCTTGTAGACCAATCCGTTCACTCCCGCTTTCAAGAGGTTAAGAATGACTTCATTGCCATCCAGACCGGTCAGCGCGACCACTTTCACGTCCCCGTGATTGCTTCGGATCCAATCCAGCAACTCAAGGCCATTCGTATCGGGGAGTTTGAAATCCAGCAGAACGATGTCAATAGTATGATCAAATACCGCCAGAAATTCGGTCTTCGATCCGGCCTCGACAACCTTGCCGACGAATGGCTCTGTTTCAAGAAGTGATTTTAGTCCTTCCCTGATCAGCACTTCATCATCAACGATAAGGAGTTTCTTCTTTTTCATTTCAGTTTGTCAGGTTTTCCTAACATATCTCATGTCCGGTTTCCCGGATGAACTTCATGTCCTTGTTCTATGGTCTGTTTTCGACATTATCTTTAGTTCAACGTTGTGACTAACCGTTGTGATCAATTCTGCATAACCACGTTAGCCGACGGACCAGGGCAACCCACTCTCCTTTTTGTGTGTCAGGTTCAGGAGAGGCCCTGGTCTTTATCTTGCTCCGCTGAAGTCACGTCTATTTCGGCCCCCTCCTCGGTCAACCGGTTCAAAACGTTCTCGCATTGAATTATCCGCTCCAGCATCAATTGGGCAGCCTGCGACTGCTCCTCGACGTCATTCTCCAGTGCTTCAATTGTACATAATCCCTTGAGCGTCGCCAACGTCTGTCTTGCCCGGAAACAGCTGTCCTGAAACCTGAGCTGCAAACTCCTCGCCTCCAGTTCGGCGTCACTGTTTCTTGCGGCGAGTTCCTGCGTTTGCCTGATAACCTCTTTATCGAGTTCCTCATTCATCCGCTTTCGCTGAATACTCACTTTCCGGAGCACATAAAGGATCACAACCATTAGCACAGCAGCCGCAACGAGCAAAATTATAACAAGACGCCTTTTCGCAATTGCTTCTTCCTGAAGTTTCAGCAATTGTTCCTGGCTTTCAATGGCGGCAATATTCTCCCTTTCCTCGAACTGGACCTGCAAGGCGCTGATCTTGCTGATCAATTGTTCGTTGTAAAGCGTCTGGGATAGTTCAATATATTTACTCTGCCAATCAGTGAGTTCCACCACTCCTCCATCCTTGCGCGACACCTCGATATACTGTTGATAGACGTCCAGGAGTATCTCCTTTAAATTGTGTTCGCGGGCGATGGCCGATGCTTCATTCAGTATTGTTCTTGCTTTCCGAACATCGTTTTGTTGGAGGAACACCCGCGCAAGATAGGCTCCGTTCTCGGCCATGAACCGATAATCCGCATCACGTTTGGCAATCTCGAGACTTCGGTTCAAGAACGGTTTTCCTTTTTCCGGCTGGGCCATATCAACAAATGTCTTTCCCCGGGCAAAACACAGCAGCATTTCATCGCGGGCCGACAAACCCTTTCCTAGCATTTCATCAGCACGGTCATAACAATACTTTGCTGAATCATACCGGCCAAGCTCCGAAAAAGCAAGCCCAATATTGATCAGCGTTCGCGGTATCTCAGGGCCACTTACAAATCTTTTTCCCAGCGCAAGGCGCTTCCTATAATACGCTATAGCTTGTTCGTTATTCCGAAGCTTGGAATACGCCAGTCCGATATTGCTATACGAAACCGCAATCTCACTGGTATCTTTGCGCAGTTCATGCAAACGGAGAGCTTCGAACAAATACTTCAGCGCGAGGTCGTAGTCGCCTCTGATCACATGCGCTGTTCCATACTGCTGGTATATTTTGGCGAATTCCTGAACGAACCCTCTTCGCTTCGCTACGTTATGTGCGCTATCAAGGCGGGCGATTGCCTCATCTACACGGCCCGACAACGCGTCATGTCCGCTTCCCAGTAATATGCGTTGAACATAACCCGACGAATCCGGAAGAGAACGTTCAAGGACTCTAAGCGAATCGTACGCGCCTGAAAACTTCGGGTCGGACACTGCCTCATAGTGACGAACTCTTTGCAGCAACGAATCGAAGCGCTGCCGAAGCTGCCCCTCCCGGGACGCATATGCCCCGTCGTTGTTTTCCATCCGCGTACAGCCAGGCAACAAGCCGCATAACAATATGAAAGTCCATGATGTGATG
>CBKWFZ010000236.1:0-6123 GCA_966673785.1 uncultured bacterium | reverse complement strand
CAGACTGAACAGGAAAAAGTATTCGGATTCAGATCTCCGAATCCCGGCCGAGCGCATTCCCTGGTGTGATTCGGGAAGGTATCTGGCACAAAGGCCGGTTTTTACCTTGGATCCGGCTTTTCATGGCGGTGCGTTCTACGTCCAGGAAGCGAGCTCCATGTTTCTGGAACAGGCTTTCCTGCAGCATATGCCGTCGGATTCATCCCTGCGTATCCTTGACCTTTGCGCCGCACCCGGTGGAAAGACGACGCATCTCCTGAACCTGATGAATGACAAAAGCTTGCTGGTCTCGAACGAAGTCATCCGGTCGCGTGCGTCTACCCTGCTTGAAAACGTTCAGAAGAGCGGATACCCAAACGTCGTAGTTACCAGCAATGACGCGTCTGACTTTAAGAGCCTGCCTGGCTTTTTCGACGTTGTTATCGTCGATGCTCCATGTTCCGGAGAAGGGTTATTCCGAAAGGACGAAGCGGCTATTGCGGAGTGGTCCGAGCGTAATGTGGAATTATGCGCGGCGCGGCAGCAGCGGATACTGGAAGATATCTGGCCGGCTATACGACAAGACGGAATACTGATCTACAGTACCTGTACCTATAATGCGATTGAAAACGAAGCTAACCTGAAATGGTTAAGCGAACGCCACGACGTTGAATTCCTGACGCTTTCGCTGAACGAGAACTGGGGGGTCGCCGAGGTTAACGACAGCGCTGTACGCGGTTATCGTTTTATGCCACACAGGGTGCGAGGTGAAGGTTTCTTCATGGCTGTGATTCGCAAAAATGATCCGCAAGCTGAGCAGATGATCCGCCGGAATCAGAAAGGGTTCATGTCCGCGCCGCGTAGTGTGACCGCAGAGGTCAGCGAATGGCTTTACCCTGGCGATTATCATATCATCCAGCGAAACGATACGATCCAGATGCTTCCTGCAGCCTGGACCGATGTCATTCACCACCTTACACAGACGTTACGGATTTTGTATTCAGGGACTTTCCTGGCAAGACAAAAACACAACAAGCTCGTTCCGGAACATGCACTGGCCTTATCCGTATGTCTCAATAAATCGCATTTTGAATCCGTAGAATTCTCCCTGGAAGAAGCGATAGCCTTCCTTAAGAAGGAAACGGTGAATATTGCACTTCCTCAAAAAGGTTTCGCGCTGGCGATGTGGAATAACGTGGCCTTTGGATGGATGAATGTGCTTCCCGGGCGCATCAACAACCTTTACCCGCCGGAATGGCGGATCCGGATGTAGTCGGCGCCATGTCGATAACGACAAATACACAGCTTACATTACCTCAAGTACCTCGAAGATCGCGTCCGGAAGAGCTACACCCGCGAAGAAGATACCAACACACATGACCTTCTCATAGAAACCTGATTTCTCCATTGCGAGTGGCAGCGAACAAACCGACAAAGCCGCAAACCCGATAGCGAATACCATCAGCATGAGCAGTACCATCAGCGGGGATGAAATGGAAAAGATCCCGGCTATTCCGGCGGCGCAAATGCCTACACTAAGGAGGAATGATCGCCGGAGACCGTAGATATTCACAAGCGTGCTGAATGGAAGAGAAAGAATCCCCGAAACGATTAATATACCAACAATGATCACCTTACTGTTTGTTTCATTCAGCAGATCCTCAAGTGAAACAGCGAGCAAAGCCGGAAACACATGAAAGAGCAACGCAGTGGCTATACCAAGAACACTTCCCATCAGAAAGATGAACGCGTACGATGAATCCTCCCGCGCGGGTGTTGCTGCCACCGTTTCCTTCGCTTCACTTCCGCCCCGCTGCCTGAGCAGCGTGAATGCATTTTTCTTCAGCGCGAGTCCTGCAAGGAACACGAAAACTCCTCCCGCGATAAAAGTGACGGGCGCACCCAGATAATCGATGATATCGACAATAACGGGTTCAAGGGAATAGAGGAGGTTTGCCGTGATCGTTAGTATCGCCATTGCCCGTGGCAGCTTCTCGATTGGAATGAACGTCTCGATCGTCGACAACGCCGGACTTGTAAAAATACTCATGGCAATAAGCCATAGAATGATCAGGACCGGCAGTGTCCACTTCAGCACCTCGCCGGGATTTCCAATCAAAGTGAATGCAACCGCCATGAAAACCATGGCCGCGAAGTTTATTCCAAGACTGATCACGGGAAACCGATGTCCTCGGCTGATCCTGAATTTGTCGCCCAGCCGGCCCGCAAGCGGAGGGGTGATGGTGAGAATTATGCCTTGCGCTATGGCCAGAAGTCCGGCAAACTGTGTAAACCCGAATTGAACCAGAAGCCTGGGCTGATACTGCTCATAGGCGATCCAGCCAATAACAATCGAGGCATAAAGAGCGACCAGGCTGCCCATTACCTTCCAGCTGATAGCGGATTTATCAATTCTTTCGGAGGGGATTGTAATCGTTTCCATAACTTGATTCCTGTTCAATTCCTGTCAGCTTGAATAAGTAACCTGTGCATTACTACCGGCAGTGGTTTTCATTCGGTTTTAACCTCAATTTCCTTATTTTTGCGGCTCTTTAAGCATTCGCGCATGGCTCTGGCAACTAAATATAATCCGGCTGAAGTAGAAGACAAGTGGTACAAGTACTGGCTCGAACAGGGTTTTTTTCACTCTGAACCGAATCCGTCGCGGACGCCATACACAATCGTGATCCCCCCGCCGAACGTAACCGGCGTATTGCATATGGGACACATGCTCAACAACACCATCCAGGATGTTTTGGTCCGCAAAGCACGTATGGAAGGGAAAGAAGCCTGCTGGGTTCCCGGAACCGACCACGCCTCAATAGCGACTGAAGCTAAGGTCGTGGCCATGCTCCGTGAACGGGGCATCCGCAAAGCCGACATCACCCGCGACGAGTTTTTGAAATATGCCTGGGAATGGAAGGAAAAGTATGGCGGGATTATCCTCGAACAGCTGAAGAAACTCGGCGCCTCCTGCGACTGGCAACGGACCCGTTTTACCATGGATCCGGATTATTATGAAGCAGTAATCGACGTGTTCGTCGACCTGTACCGAAAAGGGCACATCTATCGCGGGCTGCGTATGGTAAACTGGGATCCCGTCGGAAAGACGGCCTTGTCGGACGATGAGGTCAACCACCGTGATGTGCAGTCGAAGCTGTATTATATCCGTTACAAGATCGAAGGAACGGACGAATACCTGACGATTGCAACGGTACGACCGGAGACGATCATGGCGGATACTGCTATCTGCGTTAATCCAGACGACGAACGATACAAACATCTCAGGGGCAGGAAAGCGGTAATTCCATTGATCAACCGCGCGATCCCGATTATTGAAGACGACTATGTCACCATGGATTTCGGAACGGGATGCCTCAAGGTGACACCGGCGCACGATATGAATGACTATGAGCTCGGCAAGAAACACAACCTGCCGGTGATCGACATTCTGAATGAAGACGGAACGCTGAACGAGCTTGCGCAGCTACACGTTGGCGAAGATCGGTTCATCGCCCGTAAAAAAATCGTAAAAGACCTTGACGCCGCCGGTCAGCTTGAAAAGGTGGAGGACTACAACAGCAGCGTCGGTTTTTCAGAAAGAACGGATGCCGTCATTGAGCCACGCCTTTCGCTGCAATGGTTCCTGAAGATGGATACCATTACAAAACCGGCGCTTGAGCACGTCATGAATGACGATGTTCGCCTCATCCCGGCGAAATTCAAAAATACCTACCATCACTGGATGGCTAACGTGCGCGACTGGTGTATCTCACGCCAGCTTTGGTGGGGTCACCGTATTCCGGCATGGTATGATAACGAAGGAAATTATGTCGTCGCGAAAACTGAAAATGAAGCGTTGGAGGAGTACGCGAAAAAGTTTCCCGGCAGCCCGAGCCCGGCGCTCGTGCAGGACAGCGATGTCATGGATACGTGGTTCTCGAGCTGGCTCTGGCCGATCGCGGTCTTTGATACCTCTGTCTTCAAAGACGGCAATAAGGGTAATGCCGACCTGAATTATTATTATCCGACTAACGATCTCGTTACCGCACCCGAAATTCTGTTCTTCTGGGTCGCACGTATGATCATAGCCGGTTATGAGTACCGGGGTAACCTGCCCTTCCGCAATGTTTATCTCACGGGTATCGTTCGCGACAAGCAGGGAAGAAAAATGTCGAAGTCACTGGGTAACTCGCCCGACCCGCTTGATCTAATCGCGCAATATGGAGCCGACGCCGTAAGAACAGGCATGCTGTTCAGTAGTCCAGCCGGAAATGACCTGCTGTATGATGAAAAACTGGTTGAGCAGGGTCGCAATTTTGCCAACAAGATCTGGAACGCGTTCCGCCTCGTAAAAGGATGGACAACGGAATCTTTGCCGCAGCCTGAAGAAAACAAGGTTGCCCTCACATGGTTCAGGTCGCGCATGGGTGAAGCGATTACCGAACTGAATGACCATTTTGCCAAGTTCCGCGTGTCGGATGCGTTGATGTGTGTTTACAAACTGATCTGGGACGATTTCTGTTCGTGGTATCTGGAGATGATCAAGCCGGAGTTTGGCAAACCCATCGACGAGGACACGTACAGGGAAACCGTAGCATGTTTTGAAACGCTGCTTAAAGCTTTGCATCCATTCATGCCCTTTATCACGGAGGCGTTATGGCACGAGCTGCAGGATCGTGACGAAAGGGATTGCATCATCGTTGCCCCGTGGCCATCGATGCAGACTATCGATAAGGGGATCCTTCAGGAAGGCGGACTTGCCTTGGAAATAATTACCGAAATCCGCAATACCCGTAGCAGTAAGGGACTTTCACCCAAAGAACCTCTTCAACTGCTGGTCAGGAACGGCGAAAACGCGCCGGTCACGGTATTCTGGCCTGTGGTGAAGAAGATGTCAAACCTAAGCGGGATACAGTTCGTGAACGAAGCGCCATCTTCCGGCGCAACAGCATTCATTGTGCGTTCACTTGAATGTTTTATCCCAATGGAAGGGCGGATGGACGCCGAGAAGGAACGCCAGACGTTGCTGAAGGATCTCGAGTACCTTAAAGGTTTTGTCGGTGCGGTAGACAAGAAGTTATCGAATGAAAAATTTGTGAGCAGCGCTCCTGAAAAGGTGGTGGAGATGGAACGAAAAAAGAAAGCGGATGCTGAAGCAAAAATAAAGGCAATCGAAGAAAGCCTGGCGCGGCTCTAAAACCTGGCCGCGCCCATAAGCAGTTCGATATTCTTGTATTTCAGCCCAAACTTCCTTGCGACATACTCATTGGTAAGCCCACCTTTATAGGTGTACACGCCCTTCATAAACCACTTATGGGAAAAGATCATGGCCTCAACGCCACCTTCTTCGGCGGCGCGCAAAATGGTCGGCGTGAAAATATTGCTTAATGCATTCGCTGCTGTGTGCGCAACCCGCGATGCAACGTTGGGAACGCAATAGTGAATGATGCCGTGTTTTCTGAATACCGGTTTGCTGAGTGTCGTTATCTCGGATGTTTCAATGCATCCACCCTGGTCGATGCTCAGATCAATGATGAGGGAATCGGGTTTCATTTGCATCACCATGTCTTCGCTTACGACGTGGCGCGCGCGACCCTTTTCAGCACGCAATGCTCCAATAACGACATCGGCAGTCTTGAGCGTCTCCTTCATCGTAATGGTGTCAATCGTAGACGTATAGACCAGCTGACCCAGCAGGTGTTTGATCCTTCGCAGTTTATAGAGATGGTTATCGAATATCTGGACTTCAGCGCCCATGCCTATTGCCGCGCGGGCCGCATATTCGGCGACGGTCCCGGCACCGATAATAATCACCTTGGTTGGAGGAACCCCCGTTATACCTCCAAGAATCACTCCGCGACCATTGTTTGCAGTACTCAGAAATTCCGCGGCGATAAGCATCACGGTGCTTCCCGCTATTTCACTCATCGCTCTTACGATCGGCATACCACCAACCTTGTCCTCGATAAATTCATACGCGAGTCCGGTGATCTTTTTCTTCGTCATCGCCTGAAGTACTTCCATTTTCATGGACCCTAGCTGTATTGCCGAGATGACGGTCTGGCCCTGGTGCATGAACTCGATTTCCTCAAGGGTCGGCGGTTCAATTTTCAGGATAACGTCGGCCTGATACACTTCCTG
>CBKWFZ010000235.1:0-6132 GCA_966673785.1 uncultured bacterium | reverse complement strand
AAAGTAAGGGATGAAATTGCACATTGCTGAAATTATTCCCATAAGGACGGCGAAACGGATTCCTACGATCATCAGTCCTACCGAGTTCAGGACACACAGAATAAGCACCACGACAAAGACACCACGCATATAATGTTTTGTCACCTGCGAAATTGATCCGATCACGTTGGCGGCGTGTTCCTGCTTACCCTCGGGAAATAGCATCATCAGAAACATGTATATTTTGTCGCGGTAGTAAAGCATGAGGAAAATGTAAACGGGCATGAGGCCTATCGCCATGATAGTCGACGTCGTTGACGGTATGATGGTACTTACAAAGAGATTGTTCTCGCCTAATGTGCTGATCCTTTTATTGACCCAGTCACGCAGTTGATCTGTGGATACGCCAACCTTTTCGGAGATTGACTGCGCGATATTCTCAACGTTTTCGGATGCATGCTCCTTCAGGCTTGGAAGTTCGCTGATCAGATTCCCGATCCTCGAATACATGAGGTACATGACTGCTGAGATGACTGCCGCCGCCGCAATGATTACCAGAAAATTCGTCAGGATACGCGTCAGTCCCTTTCTTTCAAGATAATTTGCCAACGGGAGTAGCAAGAATGAAAACAACATCGCGAGGACAAGTGGGTATAATAGCGTCTTTGCCTTGATCAGGGCGAAAGTCAGCAACACGATGAAGAATAAAATGACGGCCGCTTTTTTGATCAGTTCGAAGACTTTCGTCATGCTATCGTTGTGTTTTTTTTAACAGCTACCGACTAAATATTCATACCTGTGTTGTAAGACATCAGATGTTCTGCTGTCGCGGTCCGCCAAACGCAATGCGAAAAGACTGGCCCGTTATGACCTTTGTCATGACGGTAATTTCGATCCTTTTCTTATACTTGCATCCGTATTTGGTTCCGCGCCCGATTCGTCAGGGCGGGGATTAAATGGGAATACCGGTGCAACTCCGGAGCAGTTCCCGCTACTGTAAGCGCCGCAAAGCGTTGCCGACACCACAATGTCACTGTCCCGTACGCCGGGATGGGAAGACCGGCAACTGGGCGTAAGCCAGGAGACCTGCCACATACAAATTTTTGTTCAATGCTTCGGGTAAAAAGCAATGGATGCGATCATTTGCGCAAGCAAGTTCTGATTTCATTTCTGCCTTTTACTCCTTTTCACACCTAACTGTAACCTATGAAAAAGGAGAAAAAAGTGCGGGCACTGACTTTACTGTCCCTTTGGTGGCTGGCGCCAAATCAAACAAATGCCCAGCAGGATTCTGTCCGCCAGCTTGATGAGCTGGTAATCACCGCTACGCGATCCGAACAACGCGTTATCGATGTGCCCCGTAGCGTCACTGTAATCCGGCGCGATGAACTGGAGAACACACCTCACAACTCCGTGGGCGAGTTGCTCGCGAATCATCCCGGAATGTTTATCGTTGGCGCAAACCAGGTTCCCGGCACGAATCAGAGTCTGTTCATGCGAGGCGCAAACAGCAACCAGATGGTGGTGCTCATTGACGGCATGCGGATCACGGACCCGTCTACCCCATCGTCTACCATTGACGTTGCAGAACTTTCCCTTGCGGGAGTCGAGCGGATTGAGATCATCCGCGGCGCACACAGCACGGTATTCGGCGGATCGGCAATCGCGGGAGCAATCAACATCGTCACGCGTAATCACGGGAAGCCCGGGTTTCATGGCATGGTCAACGCGCAGGCAGGGATCCTCGGCAACAGAGCTTTTACAGCAAATACGAATGCGATCCTGCAACAAACCTTCAGGAATGGCCTTTACCTTTCCGGAGGTGTTTTCCGCCAGGACGTCAACGGGCTCAATGCTGTGCGCGATACAATCCGCGATCCTTCCGTTTTCAAGACCACCGACAGCGATGATTTCCGCAAGACTGACGGATACATCAAAACGGGTTGGGCCAACGAAAAAGTTAACGCGTGGATTTCGTTCAAACGCGCGAATCAGCGCGCGGATATTGACGACGGTGCTTTCAACGATGACGATAACGCCTATCTGGATTTTTCGAGAAATCTGGTTTCCTGGAACGCCACGTGGAAGGCATCCGCTAAGCTGGACCTCTCACTCATCGGTTCCTGGAGCGCGTCGGAACGCATCAGCCGCAACGACTCTTCGCTCACGGATGACCAGGGGACTTTCGATCACACATATTCCGATAGTCGTTACAAAGGAAGACTCCTCACGAACGAACTCGTTTTGCGATACAATACAAATGGGCTGGATGTTACTGCCGGAATGGGGCAGTTCCGTGAGACCATGAGTTTTCAAACGTACTACTTTTCAAATGCCTTTGGCTTCCCCTATGAATCCATGGTAAACTACGATTCGCTGAAACCGGGTGCCACGACATTCTACGTCTTCTCACAAGCCTCGTTTGAAAAAGGTAACCTCGGTATCACGGCTGGAACGCGATTGAGCCACCACGAACGCTTCGGGTTTAATCAAACCTTTGAGGCAAGTCCGTTTTACCGGCTCGGAGACATGCTCTTTTATGCATCCGTGTCAACAGGATTCAATGCGCCCTCGCTGTATCAGTTGTTCGACCCGACGAGAGATTTTGGCGCATACACCACCCGTGGTAACGGATCACTCAAAGCGGAAACAGCAATCTCCTTTGAAGCTGGTATCAAAAAGGAATTTCAGAATGGAAGCTATTTCACGCTCTCCGGCTTTCGGTCCGTTACCAGAAATGCCATCGAGTACGTCTACCTTTGGAATCGCGAAACGCCTGTAGCCGAACTCTCGTACGCGGATTACCTGGGAGACACCTATGTGAACGCAGCACGGCAGCTCGTAAACGGATTCGAATTCGCGGGTCAGCTGAATGCCGGAAAATTCTTCCTACGTGGAAATGTTACTGCGCTGAAGGGTAAAGTTACATTTTCACCCGGTGATATTGATGCGGAGCAGACGGGGTCGCACCATGTGCAGCCATACAACTACGGCGCCTTTATTGATGATGCTGTCACAACGCGAAAGCTGATTCGCAGACCCGCGATAACCGGCTATGCCGAAGCCGGGTTCAAGTTTCGCGATGATCTTTCTGTCAGTGCTATCCTCCGGCACGGCGGCTCGCGCTATGACGTCGTTTACGATCCGGCACTCGGGCCTTTCGGCGCGCTTGGCAGAGCCGAAGTCGAAACATACGATCTTATTGATCTTGCTGCTACGTGGAAGATTTCCGACGCGTGGCTCGTGGGCGCGAAGCTGGAGAATGTCTTTGACACCGACTACCAGGAAATTCAGGGTTTTCAGACGCGGGGAAGAAGCGCTTATCTGAAAGTTCAATACAAGTGGTAAAAACAGGGGAGGCCTGCAATCGCGCAGACCTCTTCCTAAACGCTAATAGTTGAACTGCGCCTGCAAACGCAGCAGGCTTCCGTCCTGCGTGTTCACTGGTTTTTGAGCGTCTTCAAACCGGCGTTCTGAAATCGTGTACATGGCGACGAGTTCAAAGTTTCGGATGGGTTGCCATTCGACGCCGAGCTCGAATTCTCGTACGTCGTAGCTGCGCGCGTCGCGTTCATGCTTCTTACCCCCATTGTAATACTGGTATCGGACGAAGGGTATCAGAAACTGCCCACCCGGCCGGGCGAGGTACGAAACCATCAGGTAGCCGCCTTTCAATTTCTTCTGTTCAATCCGGTTGTTCTCGGGGTTATATTCAGGACCGGTTCCGACGTTATATTCGGCATTGATGCCAAACGGTTGTGGATAAAGGACAAACGTTCCGGCAAGGCGATCGTCGGCGTAGTTAAGGTCGTTGATGCCCGTTACGCCGTTTGACACGGTAGCAGGAACGGTGCGTCCGGTGTAGCCCTGGATCGCAGGCTCGATGATTTGTTTACCAATCACGAATGGATACGTAACACGGGCGACGGAATGAACTGTGCGGTTTTCATCGGAACGATTTGCGGTCTGGCCGTTGAAAACGCCGACTCCGACAACGCCGTAATCCCCCGATCCTTTCAGGCCGGAATTTACCAGATACGAAAAGCGTTCCCTGATCTTTTGAGGCGCCCAATACAGGAAGACGCCGATATCACGTTCGTTGCTTAGGGCACTGTTTAGCGCGTCATTTCGGTCCAACGGTAACCGGTTTTGACTGGATTGAAGGTTTTCGAATCCGAAAGGAACCTTCGACTGTCCTATCCGAAAACGGAATGTATTATTCTTGTCTACGCCAAGGTCGAAATAGGCATCACGGATCTGGGCAAAATTGTTGGAGCCTGTGGCTGCGGACGAAGCAAAGTCAGGCTGGATATAGACATAAACGCGTTCATGAACCTGTCCGAAGAAGATGATACGGATACGCCTGAAAAAGAAGCCGCCATCCCCGCCCCACGATCGGTCACACTGTTCACATTGGAGATCCGGGTTTGTTTCGAAGAGCCGGTTGTAACGAACCTGCGCGTATCCCCGAATGTTGATCTTCTTATACCATTCTGTTCGGGGCGGGTTGGGTTTAACCGAGTCAGCGGATTGTGCGTAAGCGGCGCCGGAAAGCGTTAGCAGCAACAACGACACCGGCAGTAAACGTTTCATTATCTGTTGGTTGTTTGCATTTGGCTGCAAATGAAACCAATTCAGGGAAACATTGAGATAACACTTACATAACTTAATATAATGTTAATTAAATTAACATAAACTTAACATTGGCATATCCCAGCCGTAACGTGGTCGGGATACCTTTGTGCCCGTAAAAACGAGAAAAACTTTAATTCTGCCTTATGAAGATTAGTTCAGCGCGGCTGTTGATTACCATTGTTTCCATCATTATTGCATCATGCGGCTCGCGCGATAGCAGCCAGGCTTCCGGGGATGGTGAATCTTTGGAAGGCAGCATCAGTATCGACGGATCAAGCACCGTTTACCCGATTACCGAAGCGATTGCCGAGGAATTCCGTCATGATCAAAGGAATGTGCGGATCACTATAGGCATTTCCGGAACCGGTGGCGGATTTAAGAAATTCAGCCGTGGCGAAATTGATATCAATGACGCTTCCCGCCCGATCAAAGCGGAGGAGGCGCAAACGTGCAAGGAAAATAACGTCGTATATGAGGAGTTCACGATCGCGTATGACGGCCTCGCGGTTGTCGTGAACAAGGAGAACACCTGGGTAAATGACATTACCGTCGACGAGTTGCGAAAAATATGGGAGCCGGGAGCCCAGGAAAAAATCACCCGTTGGAGTCAGATCCGCAGTGACTGGCCGGATGAGGAGTTTCAGCTTTACGGACCCGGGATAGCTTCGGGAACGTATGACTACTTCACTGAGGCAATCGTTGGTGAAAGCGGGAAAAGCCGTGGCGACTTTACGGCAAGCGAAGATGACAACGTACTCGTTCAGGGAATTGCCGGCGACAGGAATGCGCTCGGATTTTTCGGGCTCGCTTACTACGAGGAGAACAAAGAACAACTTAAACTGGTCGGAGTAAACAATGGAGCTGGCGTCGTAACGCCGTCGACCGAGACCGTAAAGGATGGCACTTATGCGCCGTTATCACGTCCGGTATTTCTTTATGTCAGCAAGACTGCGGCGTCACGTCCGGAGGTAAAAGCTTTTGTTGAGTTTTACCTTGAAAATGCGACTGCGCTTGTGCCTGATGTAGGATACATTCCGCTGCCGGAGCAACAGTACACCGAACAACTCACGAAGTTCGGGTCGTTCGCGACAGGCCACTAGACAACGTTCGTGCGATTAATCTTAGGCGTTGAAAAGGTATAGCGAAAGGGTCATAGAAAAACTGCTCGCTTTGAGCGGTTTGGTCACGATTCTGACAACCCTCGGAATTATCTGGGTACTCGTATCCGAATCGTGGGATTTTTTCCGCGAGGTATCGCTTTTCGATTTTCTTACCGACACGCAATGGACGCCGCTCTTCGCGCAAAAACGGTATGGAATCCTGCCGCTGTTAAGCGGAACCCTTCTGACCACCCTGATCGCCATTCTTACGGCGCTTCCCCTGGGCCTTACAATTGCCATTTATCTCAGTGAGTACGTGCACAAAAGTGTACGCAGAAGCATTAAGCCGGCATTGGAAATATTAGCGGCGGTGCCGACAGTCGTATACGGTTTTTTTGCCTTGACCGTGGTTACACCT
>CBKWFZ010000234.1:0-6135 GCA_966673785.1 uncultured bacterium | reverse complement strand
TTCAGGAGTTCTCCGGCGGGAAAAGCGAATTGTTGAGTCTGATGGGGCGGAGCGCTGATAACGTAGAGAAATACATCCGGGCCAACAGGCTTAAGATTGACGAGAAACTTGATTTCGCACGGATCGTTGCTTACTACAACTCCCTGCACAGAACGTAGGCATTTGCGGGTTCTTTCTTGATTGCCATTTCCGAATGCCGTAAATAGCAAGGCATATTGATTTTTGCTTATGAGCCGACCACTTATTCTCGTCTCGAACGATGATGGGATTACTTCAAAAGGAATACTGACTCTCGTAAATGCGATGAAGCAGCTCGGCGACGTGATCGTCGTCGCGCCTGATAGCCCGCAGTCCGGAATGGGCCATGCCATCACCGTTGGCGAAACGCTCAGGCTTGAAGAGAACTTTATATTCGAAGGCGTGCGTGCATTTGAATGCTCAGGAACGCCCGCTGATTGTGTGAAGATGGCCCGCCATTTTGTATTGCGCGAACAACGGCAACCGGACGTAATCGTAAGCGGCGTGAACCATGGAAGCAACAGCTCGATCAGTGTGCTGTACTCCGGAACGATGTCGGCGGCAATTGAAGGCGCTATCGAAGGTACGCCCTCCATCGGTTTTTCATTGTGTGACTACAGCCACAAGGCGGATATGTCGCACATCGAATCGTATCTGGTCAGGATCACGGACATGGTGCTGAAAAAGGGGCTACCCAAAGGTGTTGCGCTGAATGTGAACTTTCCTCCAAAACGAAATGAAGCAATCAAAGGGATTCGCGTTTGCCGCCAGGCAAATGCAAAATGGGTGGAGGATTTCGATCAGCGTTTTGATCCTCACGGCCGGCGGTACTTCTGGATGGTGGGAAACTTTGTAAATTTTGACAAAGGCGAGGATAACGACGAATGGGCGATTGCAAACAACTATGTGGCTGTTGTACCCTGTCAGTTCGACCTTACCGCTCACTCAGCCATCCCGGTCCTGAATGAGGACTGGGATATTCTCGGCTGATGAACGACTACTAATAAACTGTTAACCTTCTTTGGCGTCCCGGAAATCTTCCAGGGAATTTGTATCGACGCGGTTCTTCGTGGTTTTGCCACGGTCCTTTTGTGCCGCTTTTTCTTCCTCTGAATGATTTTCAGGGTTCAGATTGATATCCGGCCTCGCGTCACCATCGATAATGGGTGTCTCGCGCGCTTTCTTTTTTTCATGATGTTCCTGATCTCTCGTTTCCATACCGCTTTTACAGGCACTTAATTAAAATGTCGTGCCGTCGGGGTGCGTTGCTATAGCGGGTCGACATCGATGATGAAGCGGGTATTCCGATGTTCCTTTTCTCTTAGCAGAACTTCGGTCTGCGCGGTAAGCGTTTTTTTTATCAGGCCAAGGTCGCTTTTTCCTTTCGGTATCTTCAGCAGGATTTTCATCAGGTAGCGGTTGCGGATCTTTCCGATAAACGGCTCTGCAGGCCCAAGCGTTCTTACGTCGGAAATATGTTCCCGCAGCGACGCTGCAAGCGCCTGTGCGGACGAGACGCACGATTTTTTGTCGGTGTGTTTGATCGTGATTTCGATCAGACGCGTGAACGGCGGATATCCATGACGTTGCCTGTCATCGAGCTCGGTTTTGTAAAATCGTTCCTGTTCGTTCCTGAGTATCGTTTGGAGCACAGGGTGCCCGGGACCCGATGTCTGTATCACAACGGTTCCCGGCTTGTCTCTTCGTCCGGCGCGTCCGCTCACCTGTGTGATGAGTTGATACGCGCGTTCGTGTGCGCGAAAGTCGGGAAAGTGGATCATTCTGTCCGCGTTAAAGATGCCAACCAGGCTGACGTGATCAAAGTCAAGCCCTTTTGTTACCATCTGCGTGCCGACCAGAATACGGGTTTCGCCTTTTTCGAATTCTTCAATTATGGTTTCATAGCCCGTTCTGGAACGCGTGGTGTCGAGGTCCATTCGCCTCACCTGTACGTCGGGAAACTGAAAGGTCAGCTCTTCTTCGAGTTTCTCCGTGCCATAGCCAACAGTTTTTAGTCGTGTCGAGGAGCACGATACGCACGTCGTGGGGAGTTTTTCGCGGTAACCGCAGTAGTGACACACGAGCGCATGGCGGAACTGATGATAGGTCAGGCTCACGGCACAGTTGATACATTGCGGAACCCACCCGCAATCCTCACAGCTGAGCACGGGTGAATACCCGCGGCGGTTTTGAAAGATGATCACCTGCTCGTTGCGTGAAAGCGCCTCCGATATCTGCGTAAGCAGCAGGCTCGAGAATTCTCCCTTGACCGTTTTTTGTTTGCGTTCCCTTCCCATGTCTGCAATGCGGATCTGCGGCAAGGCAGCTTCGCCGAAACGTTTCATAAGAGAAACATAGCCGTATCGTCCCTGAAGCGCGTTGAACCAACTTTCGACTGACGGGGTCGCTGAACCCAACAAGGTCTTTGCATGATGGATCTGTGAAAGCATGATCGCGCTATCGCGGGCGTTATAGCGCGGCGCCGGCTCTTGCTGCTTGTACGACGGTTCGTGTTCCTCGTCGACGATGATCAATCCCAGATTATCGAACGGTAGAAAAACGGACGAACGAACCCCGACCACGAAACGGAATGTTCCATTGATCACACCATTCCAAACTTCAACACGTTCCGCATCCGAGAACCGCGAATGGTAGATCCCCATGACGCCGCCGAAGACTTTCTTAAGACGCTGGACGATCTGAGTCGTTAACGCGATCTCTGGCAGGAGGTAAAGGACCTGTGAGCCTGCGGCGATCACTTCACGAATGAGGTTGATGTAGATTTCGGTTTTCCCGCTGCCGGTAATTCCGTGAAGCAGTGTCGTTGTATGACTGTTGAAGGAACGAAGTATCTCGTTATAAGCGTGTTGCTGTTCCGTACTTAATGGTATCGCCGCATTCGTACCTTGTTCAGTTTCTCCGAATCGCGACACGATCTTTTCAAATTCCTCCAGAATGCCATGCTTCACCAGAGTCTGAAGCGACGACACCGATATTCCGTCGTGCTCGGTGAGTTCCAGCTTCCGGCAGCCCTTTTCGTTTTCGTCGGGTTGGGTCAGTACAGGTACGAGTTGCAGATAGCGCAGCAGCACTTCTTCCTGTTTGGGACGCGTGGAAAGCTGCTCAAACAATTCTTCAAGCGCTGAATTCCGGACAAACTCTTTCGCGAGCCGTATGCGTTTTTCCGTTTTCGGTTTGTACTTCTCCCGTATCTCTTCGAAAATGATGATAGCGTCTTTTTTAACAAGTGACTTGAGGATGTTGTACACGTTTTTGATCTCAAGCAGCTTTGCAATGGCCGCGTAATCCATCGGCTCGTGCAGCAGGTGTCGCAGAAGAATGATCTCTTTGTCCGCGAGGATCTGGTCCGAAGTCTCCGGATCAAAACCGGGCTTGATCTGTACCCTCGATTCGCTCGAAAGCTTAAGTCCGGCAGGGAGCGCGGCCTTGAGTACTTCTCCCTGCGTACAGGCGTAGTAGTCGGCTATCCAATGAAAGAACTGTAGTTGCTGTGGCGTCGTGACCGGATAAGCGTCCAGTATCTCGAGTATGTACTTTGCTTCGTATTCTGCAGGCGGTGTGTTGTGGATGTTAAGGATAACACCAGTGAGCACCTTCCGGTCGCCGAATGGTACGATTGCGCGCAGTCCGGTAAGTATGGTTTCGTCAAAGTCGCGCGGAACGCGATAGGTGAATAGCCTCGGTATGGGAACGGGCAGAAGGAGGTCGGCAAATAATGTGGTTGAGTGTTTTTCCTCCACGGTCTCGGCGTACGCGGGTTTGCCGAAATATACAAGATTGGACGCAGGATTCCCGAATCAGATGGACGCGGGCGCGGTCAATTATTCGTCGCCGCCATGTGCTGCTGAAGACGCTCGCGGTAGTGGGTGAGTGCCTTCTCGAATCGCGCCGGGTTCTTATGCCTGTTGTAACGCTGTCGCGATTTCATCAGCAAAATAAGCTCTAACAGTTCATCGTCGTTCATTTCCGCGAGTGACTTGTTCTTGAGGTGGGCGTACTGCTTGTTGCTCAACTGATTGAGCAGCTCGGGAACTCTGAACTGCATCACATAATTGAAGCAATCCTGAGGCGTAGCGTATTTCTCAATTCCAAATCCGAATTCGAGGTCCTGTAACCGCCCGTCCCACTCGACATCCTCAAGGTCCTGATGCCGCTTTTTCGCGATGTCATAGATCATGTCGCACATGCAATGCGGTTTGTCGTCAATCTCGGTATGACGAAAAAGGAAACGCGTTCCGTAGTTGATAAAGATCTGCTGTGTAAGTGTCGTATTGACATGGTTCGGGAAGATCGCTGTATAAACGCGCATGAAGTTCTCCGGCATGGGCGGTGCTTCCTTGACACGGTCGGCGTACTCCATCATTTCCTCGTTCGACAATAGCAGATGCCATCTTGAACTGATGAGCCAGTATCCGATACCAATCTCCATGATTGTGAGCACGATCGCGCTCAGAATGAAGTATTTGACAAGCCTGAAGAACTTGTTGACTTTCTTCAGGAGAAATGGGTTTTTTCGCTCCGGCGGGGCGGCACCGCGCAGTGGTTGTTTCACAGGATCGCCAGGCGGCTTTGATGAAGCCGGTTTTTCCTGCCTGGAGGAATTATCCTTTTCGGGAAGGTCAGGTGATGGAGGGGTCTGATTTTCCATTAAAATGAGCGGATTTTACAATAATTATCCGCTTTGACCCTCAAAAGTAAACAGCAGCGGCCATAGAAACCACTGGGTGTAGGAAAATGCTTTTTTTGAGCGTTTTCTGTCTGCCGCGAAACATGAAATCTCAGGTCAGTTCTGAAATTTTACGCGTCGCTTCAGAAACCGAATGTACGGGTGGGAAACAGGTTTTGTTCAGACACACATAGATAGTCGGCTTTCCTCCCGCCACTTTCTTGTCTGCCAGCAAAGGAAGTTCACTGCCGGAATCGCTGCCCATAGCCTGTGCAAACGGCAGGTACTCGATATGGAATTCCTGGCGTAAGGTTTCGATGTCACCGCCAACAAATGAGACTTCAGCCAGGCCTTTTCGAATTTCCGTGTAAACACAGGCCCAGTTACCCATGTAGTACGGCTCATTCAATGTGAGCTTGGAAAGCGCCAATGTCATCTTCGTGGCTTTTGCCTTCCAGTCCTTGCGGTCCAGTATGGTGCCGAGGCGGTAAAGACTCCACGCCATCACAGAGTTGGACGATGGAATGACGTTGTCGAAAATTTCTTTCTTACGGGAGATGAGCGACTCACTCTGATTCGATGTATAGAAAAAGAATCCGTCGCTTTCATCGAAAAAGTTTTCGATAGCGTGTTCCATGAACGATTCTGCACGCCGCACCCAGTACTCATCAAAAGTCACTTCATAGAGTTTGATCTGCGATTGGATCACGTAGGCATAATCGTCGAGAAAACCGATGACTGAACCGCGTTTCTCACGGAACGATCTGTAGATGGTCGTACTTTCCATCATTTCGTTTTCGAGGAAACGCATGTTGAGTATGGCTGCCTTGAGAAATCGTTTGTCGTCGAATGCCTTATATGCGTCAGTCAGGCCGCAAATCATCATGGCGTTCCAGCCCGCAAGGATCTTGTCATCCAGACCAGGCGCGATGCGCCTGTTTCGTTCGCGAAGCAATGTCTTTTTTGCACGACGCAACGATTCCTCCCAGATGCGCTTGTCCATTTGTTGTTCTGTCAGGAATACCTCGTCCGACTTGCTGCGATTCAGAATGTTCGCTCCGTGTTCCCAGTTTCCGGGATCAGTTACGTTGTAATACTCGGAAAAAAGCCCGGCGTCTTCACCCAGTGTATCCTCAAACGTTTTTTTTGTCCAGGTGTAAAACTTGCCTTCTTCGCCTTCGCTGTCGGCGTCAAGTGCGGAATAGAATCCGCCTCCATCCGAAGTCATTTCACGTTGAAGCCAGTCGAATGTCTCATACGCGACGCTCTTGTATTCTTCGTCTTTTGTTATGGCAAACGCTTCGGCGTATAAACTGAGAAGTTGCGCATTGTCGTAAAGCATCTTCTCGAAATGGGGTGCAAACCAATAGGAGTCCACTGAATATCGCGCGAAACCCCCGCCGATCTGATCATAGATACCTCCATGCGCT
>CBKWFZ010000233.1:0-6142 GCA_966673785.1 uncultured bacterium | reverse complement strand
AAAGGCAGCACCATCATTTTTTCAACGCATCGCATGGAGACCGTGGAAGATCTCTGCGACCACATTGCTCTCATCAATAAATCAGTCAAGATTCTTGAAGGGTCCAAGAAACAGGTGAAGGATCAATTCCGCTCCAATACCTATATCGTTGAGCACCGGGGATCATTCAACGTGCGCGACGACCGTTTTGAAATACGCGAGCGCAGGACGCTGGAAGATAATTTCTTCCAGTCCATTTTAACAACCAACGGATCCGTAAATCCAAATCAATTGATCCGTGACCTGACCGATGTTACTGAAGTCCATACTTTTATCGAGAAGATGCCGACCATGAATGAAATTTTTATTCAGCTTGTAAAAGGAGAAACCCATGAATAAGACCTGGCTGATTTTTCAACGGGAGTTCCTGAACCGTGTTCAAAAGAAGTCGTTTCTGATTGCAACAATCCTTGTTCCGCTCATCTTCCCGGCCATACTCGCTGTGATGGTTTGGGTATTTATGAAACAGGAGGAAGGCGCTACTGCGGCGACCATTGAAGTGTACGACGAAAGTGGCAAAATTGACCTCGAAGACGACGACCGTTACAAGTTCGTCGAAGTATCCGGCGACTTCGAGCAGGTGAAGAAGGCTTTTAATGAAACGGATCATTACGGGATACTTCGCATTCCCGAAATTGACCTGTACAAGCCCGAAGGTATCCGCATATATACCAAGGAGAACCCGAGCATCCGGAAAATGGAAGAAATCACCGGAATCGTTGAACGCAAGATCAACGACATGAAGCTTGAGCAATCGAACATCGACCGGGAAGTGCTGAATAGCCTGAAAACAAACATCAGCATCAGCAATGTGAATGTGGATGAAACGGGCGCGGAAACCGAGAGCAACACCGGAATTCTTTACATTCTCGGCTTCGTGCTAGGCATATTCATCTACATATTCGTGCTGGTGTATGGCATGCAGATCATGCTGGGTGTGATCGATGAAAAGACCAGCAAGGTCGTAGAAGTAATCATATCTTCGGTTCGGCCGTTTCAGCTGATGCTCGGGAAGATTCTCGGCATTGCGGCGGTCGGCCTCCTTCAATTCGGTATCTGGATTGTGCTGATAACCGTTCTGTCATCTGCAACGCTTGGCATACTGGGCGTTTCAATGCCGCAGCAACAGGCGATGGAGCAAATTACCAAAATGCAGGACCCTGAAAGCCAGGCGCAGATTGCGGAACAGAACAACAAGGTAGTCGAAGCAATCGCTTCGTTTAATGAACTACCCCTGCTGAAGATCGCATTCAACTTTTTATTCTATTTCCTCGGCGGATACCTCCTCTACGGCGCCCTGTTCGCCGCGGTCGGATCAGCAGTCGATAGTCAGCAGGAAGCACAACAGTTCACCTTTCCGATCATGTTACCGTTCCTGATATCGTATTTTGGACTGTTCCTCTTTATTCTTACGGATCCTCACAGTACGGCAAGCTTCTGGTTCAGCATCATCCCTTTCACATCGCCGATCGCGATGGTTGGGCGACTTGGCTTCGACCCTCCGCTATGGCAGCTGATTCTATCGCAGGTATTGCTCATAGGCGGATTTATTTTCACGACGTGGATCGCTTCACGTATCTACCGCATAGGCATATTGATGCACGGCAGCAAGGTAAATTACAAGGTGCTGGCCAAGTGGTTTATGATGAAAGTATGACGGGTTTGCCTTTGTAAACCGAACCGGATGAATCTCATCCGGTTTTTTGTTTAAATTAACCGCGTATGAGCAGGAAGGTTCCAGTGCCGGCGACGGGCTTCTACCAGAATAACACACACCTCAAATGGGTTGTGCTCGTCGTTTCAGTGCTTATTAGTGTCGGTTCCATTTACTATACGAACGAGCTTGTAAACCAGCTCAAGTTACGCGAACGTCAGCAGGTACAGCTCTATGCGAAGGCTATTGAATACACCGCCAACGAGGAAGAAACATACACCAACGTAAATTTCATCGCGCAGGAGATCTTGTTTCAAAACAACTCGATCCCCATTATCCAGGCGGACGCCGACCGGAACGTGCTCGCATATCGCAACATTGAAGTGTCCCGGTCAATAAACGACACGCAGAAGGAGGCCCTGCTTGCACGGGAAATAAAAACCATGAGCGAAACGTATGAGCCGATCGAAGTGATGCTGCGCGACCCCGTTACGGGCGAAGTCTTTGGTACACAATACATCTATTACAAGAACTCGTTTCTGCTCACGCAACTCATTGCCTATCCGTATATTCAGCTCTCCGTCATCGCGATTTTCGGTTTCATTTCTTACCTCGCATTCAACTATTCGAAGGCAGCCGAACAGAACCGTGTCTGGGTCGGACTCGCCAAGGAAACTGCACATCAGCTTGGCACTCCCCTTTCATCACTCATGGCATGGATTGAATTCATACGGGAGGATCCGGAAATGAAGGGAAAGGGTTTTATTGAGGAACTTGAAAAGGACATTCAGAAACTTCGTGTTGTCACGGAACGGTTTTCCAGTATCGGGTCCGTTCCGGTACTGCGGCGCGAAAATGTTGTTACCCTTGTTCAAAATGTCGTCCACTACCTGCGACCGAGAGTATCGGCCAAAGTCAAGATCGAAGTTTTTAGCCTGTCAGAGAATATTTTCTCGAATGTTCACGCACCTCTTTTTGAGTGGGTGATCGAGAACCTGTGCAAAAACGCGGTGGACGCCATGGGCAACATGGGTACCATCGCCATCAAGATCCTGAGAGGCAACGAAGGAAAAGTCTTTATTGACGTCTCGGATACCGGAAAGGGAATCCCCAGATCCAAACTAAAGCTGGTCTTCCGACCGGGGTTTACGACAAAAAAGCGTGGCTGGGGCCTCGGGCTGACACTGGCAAAGCGGATTATTGAGACGTACCACGACGGAAAAATTTACATCAAATCGTCGGAGGAGAATGAGGGGACAACTTTCCGTATTGTATTGAATGTTGCGTGACGCGGGCTTGTCTTCGTTTCCCTGTGTAATACGCTGACTACCAATGACTATCAATGGTATAATAATTCCTTCCGGGACCTTTGTACTTCGTCCTGAAAACTCTACTTTTGCGGTCGAATTTCAGACCCTATACAAAACAACAAAATACAATGGCAAATATTGGTAAGATCACACAGGTAATTGGTCCGGTGGTGGACGTTGCGTTCGACGGGCAGGGGGCAAAATTACCGAACATTCTCGATGCACTGGAAGTAACTAAAGCTGACGGCACCAAGGTCGTCCTTGAATGTCAGCAGCACCTCGGAGAAGACCGCGTCCGGACGATCTCGATGGAGGGAACCGAGGGTCTGGTACGGGGTATGAAGGTGATCGATACCGGCACGGCCATTAGAATGCCAATTGGCGACGACATCAAGGGTAGGCTATTTAACGTAATCGGTGAAGCCATCGACGGGATCAAACAGCCAAAGGGTGACCGCTCCCTTCCCATTCACCGTTCTGCGCCGGCGTTTGAAGACCTTTCAACATCCACTGAGGTTTTGTATACGGGTATCAAAGTCATCGACCTTATTGAGCCCTACTCAAAAGGTGGTAAGATCGGACTCTTCGGGGGAGCTGGTGTGGGTAAAACCGTTTTGATTCAGGAGTTGATCAACAACATCGCCAAGGCGTATTCGGGACTTTCCGTGTTTGCCGGTGTTGGCGAACGTACACGTGAAGGAAACGACTTGCTTCGGGAAATGATTGAAGCGGGTATTGTAAACTATGGCGAGGAATTCCTGCACTCACTGCATGAAGGTGGATGGGATCTTTCCAAAGTCAGCGAAGAACAACTCCGCGAATCGAAGGCGACGTTTGTGTTCGGCCAGATGAATGAACCTCCCGGTGCGCGTGCACGCGTGGCGTTGTCCGGACTAACGGTAGCAGAATATTTCCGTGATGGTGACGGTACCGGAAAAGGAAGAGATATCCTTTTCTTCATCGACAATATCTTCCGTTTCACGCAGGCAGGTTCTGAGGTATCCGCTCTTCTGGGACGTATGCCATCCGCGGTAGGTTACCAGCCCACGCTTGCGACTGAAATGGGTGCGATGCAGGAACGAATCACGTCGACGAAAAACGGTTCGATCACATCAGTGCAGGCGGTTTATGTACCTGCTGATGACCTTACCGACCCGGCTCCTGCTACGACATTTGCGCACCTTGACGCGACGACCGTATTGAGCCGTAAGATTTCAGAGCTCGGAATTTATCCGGCTGTTGACCCGTTGGATTCAACGTCCCGGATCCTTCGCCCTGAAATCGTTGGTGACGAACATTACGATTGCGCCCAGCGTGTGAAGAACATCCTACAGCGCTACAAGGAACTTCAGGATATTATCGCGATTCTTGGTATGGATGAATTGAGTGATGAGGACAAGCAGGTTGTACACCGCGCGCGTCGCGTACAGCGCTTCCTGTCACAACCTTTCCACGTAGCTGAAGCGTTTACCGGTTTGAAAGGAGTACTTGTCGATATTAAAGATACGATCAAGGGCTTCAATGCGATCCTCGACGGACAATACGATCATCTACCTGAGATGGCATTCAACCTTGTTGGAAGCATCGAACAGGCCGCCGAGAAAGGCGAGCGAATGCTGGCCGAAGCAAAAGGATAATCAGGAAAAGCGGAGCACGCAGATCCACATAACTAAAGCTAAACGATGCATTTAGAAATATTGACACCGGAACGCAAGGTCTTTGAGGGAGAGGTATCAATTGCTACTTTCCCTGGAGCAGACGGTTCCTTCCAGGTACTTGACAATCACGCCCCGCTCATCAGTTTGCTGACTCAGGGCTCCGTTGAATACAAATCAAGAAGCGGAGAACGTGAACATATCAGCATCACCGGAGGCGTGGTGGAAGTGCTGAAAAATCGCGTAATACTTCTTGCTGACGGAATCTCAGCATAACGGTTCTGAAACAAACAAGAAGAGGCTGCCTGTAAAGGTAGCCTCTCTTTTTTTATGACATTGTTTGAATTGTTATTGACGGATAAGCCATCGGATCAGGAACACAACTCCTACCACTATTGCGATTACGCCCAGAACCCAGAAAGCTGCATTGATTCCACTGAAAAGTGAAAGCGTCAAACCCACAGCGCCAAAGATGATGGCCATCTTCAGGTCGCGGTCCATCTCCGTGGCTGCATCCGGTGACAGGGCCGTATCGCCCGACTTTTTGCTCTTCATGAACGCCCTCATTTCCTGCTTCACAGATTTTCTGAAGCTTCGCTTTTCCGATTTGCTCATCGCGTTGTATCGCTCTTTGACCTCCTCGACTGCCGCCCGGGCACGCTGATCTTCTTTGTCCACGACTTGCTTTTGAGACGGTGACAACATCAGATCCGTATCTGAAGATGCTACCATCATGTCAATTTCAATCGGACCGAATACCGGGGCTTCATCGGGCGAAACCTCATTCGCCACACGGGGTTTTCCGCTGTTGTAATCGTAATGATCAAAGTAATACGTATACTTCGGCGCTGAGCATCCCGCAATGAGCATTGCAGCAATGCCAAAGGCAAGTAGTTTTTGCATACTGCTTATTTGTTTTTGGATCTTCTGAAAATACGGTTGAAGGAACGTTTCTCGAAGTCCCAGAAGAAGCGGAATTGACCAAACACAAATCCATAGGCCAGCAAGAACACGTTGTAAATCGGCAATATGAAAATGTAGTATAAAACTGATGCCAGCGTAGAGTTTCCCTGATCCCCTGCGAGGAAGCGGAGCACGGGTTGCTTTATGAACAGAACGGTAAAACCGGTGCAGGCAAACACAATGAGCACTACGACGACCTGCCAGGCACTTTTAAGTTGCCATCTTTGCTTGATGCGTTCCAACCACCGGGGAGTTGTCATGAATCTTTATTCAACGTCTGCAAACATACGCCAAAGATCCAGATTAGGAAGTTCTGCCGTCACGACCAGCGGCTCTTTCCTCACGGGATGAACGAAGCGGAGTTGTCTTGCATGAAGGCAGATGCTTCCATCGCTGTTTGGCGCTGGCGCTCCATATTTAATGTCGCCGACTATCGGGCAACCCATTGCGGAAAGCTGCACCCGGATCTGATGAGACCTGCCCGTGACGGGCGTTACCTGAAGGAGATGCATACCACCCTT
>CBKWFZ010000232.1:0-6148 GCA_966673785.1 uncultured bacterium | reverse complement strand
GTTTCGGCTCACGGAACCAATCGCTGGTATGAGGTAAGAAAATCCCTGCAATATACGGAAACCATATACCCATGCAGTTGTGCCGGTCATCGTACTCTTAGAAATCAGGTATGCCGCAAATGATCGCCGGATGGCGCGTTAAACAAAAATGGTTACATTGGGCAAGCCCAAAGACCCCCACAACCAGACGCATTGAATATGCTATTGTCGCGCCGGACATTTTTCGTATGTCTGCTTATTCTGCTTGGCCATTCGTTGACAGCCCAGCGGGTCGGATTTCTGCTGGGCACGTTCGTCAGTGACCGCTGGTATCTGGATCAGAAGCTTTTTTCCGAGCGCATATCCGAGCTGGGTGGAAAAACCATTATGGAGCTCGCCTATGAACATGAGGGCCAGGTGGCGATGGCCAGGAAGCTGATTTCCGATGGCATTGACGTGCTCGTCATGGTTCCGCTTGACGGTGAAAGGGCGGCCGAAGTGGCAGCCCTCTGCAAAGATGCAGGGATACCGTTGTTATCGTACGACCGGCTCGTGGTCAGTAACGACGTCGACTATTATATTTCGTATGATAACGAGGAAGTGGGAAGAATGCAGGGCCGGTATTTCGTGGAGCGCGTTCCGGAAGGGAAATACCTCCTGATCAACGGACCGACTACCGACAACAACGCTATTCTGCTCCGCCGGGGGCTGATGGAGATACTGCAACCGCATGTGGAGGCGGGAAGGATTGAGATACTCGCCGATCACGTACAGCAAAACTGGAGCGAGATCGGCGCCTATGAGTTTGGCAGTCATTATTTTGCAGAAGGCAATCCGCATCCCGACGTGGTCATCGCAGGTAACGATGCGCTCGCCCACGGATTCATTCAGGCGATGCCGGAAGAACTTCGCGGCAAGGTGCAGGTGTGCGGACAGGACGCCGACCTGAATGCGATCCGTAATATCATAAGCGGGAACCAGGCCATGACCGTCTACAAGCCGATCAAGATGCTGGCATATTCCGCAGCTGAGATCGCAATGGATCTCGCCGGCGGAAAGTCCGTTGGAGCGCAGACCTTGTTTTCACGCGGCGACGTTACCGTGAAGGCGACCCTGCTTCAGCCGCGCCTTGTTGATAAGCACAACTACAATGAGACCGTTGTCAAGGACGGGCATCTCGCCATGTCGGAGGCGTTCCGGAACGTGGGACAGGTTTTCGAATCCGAGCGTAACCGGATCCAGGTGGCCCTGCTTCAGAAGGAAAAGGCATTGGAAGCGGAAAAACAACTCAACGTACGCAACACGTTCCTCGGCATCATTTTCCTTTTCATTCTTTCATTCGCGGGGCTTGGCTACACCATTTACCAGAAACAAAATGACAACAAGCTGCTTAACGAGCAGAAATCCGTGATCGAAAAGAAGAACCATGAGCTTACGGAAATGAACGGGGAACTGCAGCGGCTGAACGAAAAACTTCATCAGCAGAAGGAAGAGATCAGTCAGCAACACGATGCCATCGCGCTGCAGAACAAGAAACTCGCCGAAGTGAATGCGATCATTGGTTTGCAGAAGGACGAAATCCAGCATCAGAATGAACGCCTGGAGCAGGAAGTGGAAAAGCGGACCGCCGAACTGGTGCAGCATATCCGGCAACTCGAACAGTATTCCTTTGTCACGGCGCATAATCTCCGTGCGCCGGTAGCCCGCATCATCGGATTGTGCCAGCTGGTACGCATGCAGGACGCCGACTCATCGGAAACCCGTTCCATCATCGATCAGTTGAGTACATCCAGTCAGGAACTCGATCTTGTATTCCGTGAACTCAGCGGAATACTTGACATACGTACCTTCTCCATGGAAATCTTTTCACCGGTGAATCTCGAGGAGGAAGTTGCCGGTGTTTTGAGCAATCTCCGTTACGAGATCGATCAGACCAACGCCGTTGTGCGAACCGATTTCGGAAAAGTGCCGGTGATCATGTCAATCCGGCCGTACGTTAAGAGTATTCTTTTCAATCTGATCAGCAATGCGATAAAATACCGTCACCCGGAACGGCAGCCGCGGGTTTGTATTTCATCCGAAAGACAGGACTCCCGTGTACTGATAACCATTTCCGACAACGGACTCGGAATCAGCACCGACCATCAGGACAAGATATTTCAGCTTTACAAGCGGTTCCATTTTCACGTGGAGGGCCGCGGCGTCGGGTTATTCCTCGTAAAAACACAGGTTGACTCATTGGGCGGAAGCATTGAAATTGAAAGTACGCCTGACTTCGGCACGACGGTACGGATCTGGCTTGATAAGGCATAGCGCCCGGCATTCGCTACGGTCCACCTCGATTTTTTCCGGCAATCCGGGCTCATGGTCATTGCCACAACCCATTCCGCAATTCGTGTAAAATCGGTGTTGTCACATCGTTGAAATTCGTACCTTAAAATCTTAACCCAAAAACCCTGTATATGCCACAATACTCTTTACTGGTTAACGGTAAGTCGCATACCGTTGATGTTGAGGCGGACACGCCTTTGCTCTGGGTCCTTCGCGACAATCTCCGGCTTGTCGGAACCAAATACGGATGCGGCATCGCCCAATGCGGGTCTTGTACCGTTCACGTGAACGGCAATGCAATCCGGTCGTGCACGTATCCGGTCTCAGCAGTAGGTAAAAATCCGGTGACGACGATCGAAGGTCTTTCCGCTGATGGAAACCATCCGTTACAGCTTGCCTGGGACGAAGTGGACGTCGCTCAATGCGGGTACTGCCAGGCGGGCCAGATTATGAATGCAGCGGCACTCCTGAACAAGAAGCAGAAGCCATCTGTCACTGAAATTGAAAATGCCATGAATGGCAATATCTGCCGGTGCGGGACTTACCACCGGATCCGTGAAGCAATTGTTGTCGCATCCGCAAAAATGAAATAAGCCATGACCATCAATCCGAAAACATCACGCCGGAATTTTATCAAGGTCGCGGCGGCGGCCGGAAGCGGGCTCGTACTCGGTTTCCACTGGGCTCAGGCAACCCCTATGCGCGTGCTCGCGACTGAGGGGCTCGCGGAGGGCGATATCAATTTCAATAGCTACCTCAGCATATCCCCGGACGATGTGGTGACCATCTTTTCACCTAACCCTGAGCTCGGCCAGAATATCAAGACATCATTTCCGATGATCGTTGCCGACGAGCTTGATGCGGACTGGCCGCGCGTGGTCGTAAAACAGGCTGCACTCGATACATCGCGTTTTGAACGGCAGCTGACCGGGGGAAGCGGCGCTATTCCGCATAGCTGGGAACGACTACGCAAGGCGGGAGCCACCGCGCGTCATATGCTGATCCAGGTCGCGGCAAAGCGTCTGGGGGTATCACCCAATGAACTTAAGGCCACAAGTGGAAAGATTACGTATGCCGCCTCGGGCAAACAATTCACATATGGCGAGCTGGCCACGGAAGCTTCAACGCTGCCGGTACCCGAAGACGTCAGGCTGAAGGATCCGAAAGAATTTACGCTGATCGGAAAGGCTATACGCAATGTCGACAACCGGGAAATGATAACCGGAAAACCTCTTTATGGAATTGACGTGTACCGTGAGGGCATGCTTGATGCCGTGATCCAGCGTCCGCCTGCGTTTGGACAGAAGATCAAAAACGTAGACGCATCGGCGGCGAAAGCGATGCCCGGTATAGTCGACGTGGTTACATTCGGAAACAACGTGGCAGTGGTTGGCAGATCGACGTGGCAGGTGATGAAAGCAAAGAAGGCGCTCAAGGTTGAGTATGAAAAAGACGGCGCACTGGAAAGCACCGCCGATCACGATACGATCTTTCAAAATTTATTGGACAGCGCATCGGATGAGTCGTTCATCAAGCGCAAGGATGGCGATCCGGAGTCTGCGTTCAAAAACGCCGCTAAGGTGATTACGCGTGAATATCAGTGTCCGTTCCTTCCGCATAGTCCGATGGAACCGATGAATTTCTTTGCACACGTAAAAGATGATGGTGTCGAGCTCATTGGGCCAAGTCAAACCCCGGACATGGCGCGTAACGAAGTCGCACGGCTGCTGAGCATCGATCCAAAGAAAATTCCCCTTGCGCTTACACAGCTCGGAGGTGGTTTTGGCCGGCGACTGAAGGCCGACTACGTTGTCGAAGCGGCGGAACTATCGAGCATCATCAAAGCACCCGTAAAGGTGACGTGGTCGCGTGAGGATGACATGACCGGAGGCAGCTATCGTCCTGCGGTGCGATACCGCTTCAGCGCCGCGCTTGACGACAAGGGCAACATGACCGGATATCATTTGCGTGGCGTCGGTATCAACGCCGGTAATTCAACCCGCGAACATAATTTTCCTTCCGGAGCCGTTGATCATTTGCTGATCGAGTCCATTGAACATAAATCTCCGATAACTACCGGGGCGTGGCGTGCACCGATAACAAATTTCCTCGCTTTCGCGGAACAGGCTTTTCTTGATGAAGTGGCTGCGGAGGTAAAAAAGGATCCCGTCCAATTCCGGCTTGACCTGCTTGACCGGGCTGAAAAAAATCCTGTGGGCGAGATCCGTTATGATGTCGCGCGCATGAAAGGTGTGATCCAGCTTGCCGCTGAAAAGTCGGGATGGGGAACGAAGAAAAATCTTGCCCAGGGTTTCAGCGTTTACTTCTCCCACCGGTCCTATGTTGCGCAGGTGGCCGAAGTTGAAATGAAAGACGGAAAACCTGTGATTGGCAAGATCCATGTTGCGGCAGATTGCGGAATCGTCGTTAACCTGAGTGGCGCATTGCAGCAGGTGCGGGGTGGCGTCGTAGATGGCATGGGACATGCGTTGTACAGCAGACTTACGTTCAAGGCCGGCGAACCCGAACAGAAGAACTTCAATACGTACCGGCTAATCCGGATGAAGGAAGTACCTGAAGTGGACGTGCATTTTGTAAACAACGGTATCAGTCCCACCGGGCTTGGAGAACCCGCGCTTCCTCCGACGGGGGGTGCAATAGCCAACGCGTTATTCAAGGCCACCGGCAAACGGTATTATATTCAGCCGTTCAGCCTGCCACAACCGATACCTGAGAAAATTAAAACGAAAATGTAACGTTCAGGAAATGTTACGGGGTTGTTTGTCGCAAGCGGTTTTTAGCCTGTGCGGCTGCGATCCCGTAACTTTTTCCTTATTTTTGATGAACGTTCACAGATGCGCATCCAGCTTTCGATCATTTTCCTACTCGCCGCATTTTCTGTTTGTGCTCAATCATTTCGTCAATACACTGCAGAACAGGGTTTCACCGGACGCGTAGTCAACACGATGATTCAGGATCGCCGTGGCGTCACCTGGATTGGAACCAGTGAAGGTCTCTTGTCTTTTGACGGATACACGTTTACATCGCATACGGCTTTTGATTCCCCGCGCGGACAGATTCTCGCCCTTTTTGAAGATCGATCAGGAAAGATATGGATCGGTACGAAGAAGGGGCTTTACACCTATGATGGACGCACTTTTTCAAAGCAGGCGTTTCTCTTATCAGATGCGATCACAGGAGTATGCAGCGCGGGTGATGATGAGATCGCAATCTGCTCCCGGACCAACGGCGTTTTCCGGTTTAACGGTGTTACCCTGAGCTCGCCTGCGACTCATAACTCAGGGGGTATTCAGTTTTTCGGTGTCGTACAGGATGGAAGCGCCCTGCTCGCGGCGTCATCGGCGGGAATAATCCGATACGGAAACGATCAGGTCGTCGCGATTGACGCAACGCATGGCTTGCCGTCAAACGAGGTTACCGCGATTGAACGCGGTACCGGCGGGACATACTGGATCGGCACCACAAAAGGGCTATGCGTCTACGACAAGGGCATGATCAGCGTTCCCGCGAACATTGCACGGCTTGCAGCCACAATGATCACAAGCATCGCCCGGCTTTCTGAAGGTGAATATTGTGTCGGTACCGACAATGGCGTGATCCGT
The DNA here is from genome assembly GCA_966673785.1 of uncultured bacterium. Taxonomy (GTDB): domain Bacteria; phylum Bacteroidota; class Bacteroidia; order Cytophagales; family Cyclobacteriaceae; genus Ohtaekwangia. The sequence goes on along the minus strand of CBKWFZ010000232.1, from coordinate 215 downwards.
TATCACAACGGTCAGATCACTCGTTATGATCCTTACCCGGGCCAGGGCCGAAATCGTATTACAAGTCTGCTTGCTGACCGCGCCGGTAACCTGTGGATCGGATCCCCGCGCGGCCTGGCCTTGGTGGTTCGTGAACAGTTCCCCCACTTTGGCGCAGCAGATCAGCTTGGCGGGGAAGTACGCAGCGTCGTCGAGGCGCTGAACGGAAATCTGAT
>CBKWFZ010000231.1:0-6159 GCA_966673785.1 uncultured bacterium | reverse complement strand
GCTTGCGGTCTGGCCCGCGAGGTAAACGTTACCGGAGGCGTCGATAACGATATCTCTTCCGACGTCTTCGCCGGCACCACCGTAGTATGTACACCACAGCAGCGTGCCGGATGGATTAAACTTTGCGAGAAACGCGTCTGCCGACCCGCCCGGCGTTTGCTGATGAGCGCCGGCGGTAGCAACGGCGTTCGTACTCTGCGCCCATCCCGTCATGTACACATTTCCGGACGGATCGATCGCCGTTCCGTACCCGTATTCAACGCTGGTTCCGCCAAGGTAACTTCCCCAGATAAGCAGCGGGTCGATCGTTGTCTCTTGTTTTACCGGTTCACCGGGCGAGATCAAAGGGGATGTGAACGACACTGTACTTTGTGAATAGTCCACAAAATAATCGAAGGGTATGGAGCCGGATTCGTTCCATCCAACGGGTTGCTGTTCCTGAAGAAATCCAGCCTTTGTACTTAGTTTCAATCCGCCGCCCTCCAGCGTGAGAGCATGATCGCCACGGTACCGGTACCTGACATCGCGCATCCGCGCGCCAGGGTGCAGGATTACGTCGTACTTGACGCGCCCGTCGTGCAGATAGTAAACGACATCTGTATTGGGATAGATATCCTTGTAGATCAATCGCTGAAATTTTCGTACGTTAAGAATGCCGTCAGCGCAATGGTCGAGATAGTAGTTTGTGTAGGAGGGAAGCGGTTCCTCTTCAAGTATCTGTACGTCGGGATTCGCCCCGATCCATTCCATGGTTAATGTGGAGCGGTCCTGAATGATGGGAGGCTGGCCGGACCCGGAAGGAACAAATGTTCCGGTAGCTTCGTCGACCACGGATCCCAGGTGACCTTCGTTTCGCCATTCATAAGTAATTCCCGAACTGTGAAAGTAGAGTGTGACCGTTTGGTCCTGCAGAACATACAGGACATCATCATTTTTGTCGCCGTTGTTATTCAGGAACTGCCCCCGGTTTTCCTCGAAACCAATAATGCGATACGGAAGGGACTGCTTTTCATGGGTCTGGGCCCTTGAAGGAATGGTGGCAAATAGTAAAAAGAGAATAGTCGCAGAAGCTAGCCACTGCAATGGGCTAAAGCCCCATGCAAGACCCGACGGGTTAGGGAACCGGGTTATCATAACTATAAACAGTCATGTAATATAATGACTCTTTTTGAAACATGAAATCATTGGTGTCCCGGGTGCGGGACCAGATATCATCCTCCGGGGTATTGAAGGTGCCCGAAAACGGGGCGTTAAATTGCTGTGTGGTTGATTAGACGTGTTTTCCAGCAGGATTGCCAGACCAAAGAAAGAGGTAATATTATTTCTTTTTGTAGATAATTTTCCAAGCCGTGGTCCATGTTTTATGGTCACTGGTTGATTGCCATTCCCATATAAAACTGTCAGCCGTGATCGTATGAAAAATCATCCGGAAGAGGAGTCGGTCCGCGCCCCGGGTCACCGGCTCCGTTGATTCGAAGATACGCGTCTCACCCTCTTTACGACCGGTGAGGGTTATGTAGCCGCCCTGGCTGTCGACCCATGTTTGCTTCCATTCTTTGCGTGCCGGGTTATAGACAGAATAGCTCGAACCGGTATAGGATTGTGAAGGCGCCTTGAATTCTTCCAGGATAACTTTTCCGTCGTGGATCTTTGAAATTTTGTTTTCACCATGGATCTCCTTGCCACTGGCGTCCTGCCACGTCAATGTCCAGTCACCCACCCAGAAATCAAACCAGGCCGTGGTGTCTGTTTGTGCGAATGCACTGGCAAAAAGGACCATTAGCAGCGTTGATGTGAATAGTTTTTTCATTGGGCAAGATTTGAGACCGCTACAAGGTAACGAGAATCGATGGTGGCGGTGTCACCCCCTGAGCGGTATTCGGTTGCCGTGTCGGGAAAATATTTTGAATGAGCCTCCTGCGGCACCGGAAAATACAGATATCTTTGTAGGATTACCCATACCTAAACTTGCATGGTTCTCCCGTTTCTGCTTCTTCTTGCCGGCTTTGCTATTCTGATCAAAGGTGCAGATTTTCTGGTCAGCGGGGCATCCTCCGCGGCGAAGAAGTTTGGCGTTTCAAATCTCGCGATCGGTCTCACCGTTGTGGCATTTGGCACATCAACCCCGGAACTTATCGTGAGCCTGATGGCTGCGTTGGATGGAAAGGCCGACGCATCGTTCGGAAATGTGATTGGCAGCAACAACTTTAATATGTTGTTCATTCTGGGAATCGCGGGACTGATTTGCCCGCTGACGGTTCAGCGCAACACGGTGAAGTATGAGGTTCCGCTCTCACTGTTTGCCGCGGGGTTAATGTTTTTTCTCGTAAACGACGTACTGATCCGGGGCGCCGCAGAATCAATGCTTACACGTCTGGATAGCGGAATAATGCTGCTTTGCTTTTTTGCTTTCCTTTTATACATCTACCGGACGATGGCATCTTCCGGGACTGACAGCGAAGAAGGAAACATCAAGATCTATCGTTTTCCGATTGCAGCCGGTATGGTCGTCGCCGGACTCGCCATGCTCGTCGGCGGGGGAAAGCTTGTCGTCGACAATGCGATCTCAATTGCGCAAGAGTTTGGATTAAGTGAAAAGATTATCGGTCTCACTATCCTCGCCGCGGGTACCTCGCTTCCGGAACTTGCAACGTCCGCACTAGCTGCATACCGCAGGAACGCGGACATTGCCATCGGAAACGTTGTTGGGTCCAACATCTTCAACATCTTTTTCATACTACCAGTTACAGGATTGGTTAATCCAATCGCCTATAACCCTTCCCTGAACTTCGATGTCTACGTTTTGGGTGGTGCCACGATCATTCTGATGATCTTTATGTTCACACTAAAACAACGTCGCCTTGACCGGCTTGAGGCGGCGTTATTTCTTGGCGCGTATGCCGCATACACGCTTTTACTACTTGGAATGGAGTAGAAAGGGACCGGTTACGCAGGCGCTCTGCCACCTTCAGCAAAAGCAAAATACTTCTGCCGCAGTTTGTCATCCCAGTCGTCCGCGTAGATGCCGACGCGATCGAAAGTGGCACGTATTTCAGATTTGTCAAGTCCCTGCAACTCACGAATTGACTTGATGTACGCCTTGTCCTTAAAAATGGTGAAGGACACGCCGTAAAGCGAGTGGTTGATTTCAAGAAGTTCTTTTGTGAAAAGGTGCTGATTGTTCACGGGGACATCGCACACCGGGGCAAGACACTGGAAATAGCCATTCGAGACAAGGTTGCCGTTCGCGTCTTTTGACTGAAAGACATCGACCCACACACTGGCAGATCCAAGTTTAAGATTCCACTGCCCAGGCTGCTGGCCGCGGGCGGTGGGCGGGTGAATATTATAATCGGATAACGTTTCTTCTACCAGATTATAGTAGTGCTGGATGGGTTGGTCCATATGCAAGTTGGGTTAGGTGAAGGAATTACAGATAAAATCTAAGGGAATTAACTGAATTTAAAAAACGCCGGAACTCCGACCGCCTGCTCGGGTACGGTAAATTCCCCGAAAGCCTTTACAAAAAAAGGCAACCCTTTTTGGTTTGCTGCGTTTTTACAGCTACTATTGTAGTGTATTAGTTAAGTAGTACACCTGATGATAACACTTGACAGCCTAAGTTTCTCTTATAACAAATCGCCGGGGCTTTTTCGCGATCTCACGTTGTCGATGCCTGCAGGCCACATTTACGGCCTTCTCGGAAAGAACGGATCGGGAAAATCGACGCTGCTGAAACTGTTAACCGGTTTACTGTTTCCCGACAACGGGGGACTTGAGGTGCTTGGCTACTCGCCCCGGCTACGGGATCCACGCTTTCTGAGCGAAGTCTTTGCCATCACCGAAGAGTTCGAACTTCCCGGAATTCGCATTGGTACGTATGAAAGTTTATATAGCCCGTTCTACCCGAGATTCAACCATGAGCTTTTCCGGGAGTACATTACTTCATTCGGACTAAACCTGAAGCAAAAGCTTTCGGCGCTGTCCTACGGGCAGAAGAAAAACTTTCTTGTTTCCTTCGGTCTTGCGACGGACTGCAGGCTTCTGATCTTCGATGAGCCAACCAACGGACTGGATATCCCCTCGAAGAGCCGTTTCAGGAAGATTGTTGCCAATGCCATCAATGATGAACGAACATTCATCATTTCAACCCATCAGGTACGCGATATGGAAAATCTGATCGATCCGGTAATTGTTCTCGACGAAGGAAAAGTTATCTTTTTTGAAAGCTGTGAGAACATAAGTGCGCGACTGAGCATTACGCGGGAGACCAGTTTGAACGATATTGATGCAATCTATTTTGAGTCGTATCTCGGTGGCTATACGGTGGTATCCGAAAACCGATCGGGTGAAGAGACGCATATGAATCTGGAAATAGTTTTTAATACCATCGTAAACAATCCGGCCAGTGTGGACGAGATCTTTAAAATCACAAAAGATGCAGGGGAGGTATTTTGATTTCGGACGATTCGGATCTCTGTTGAAGGTAGAGCTCTACAGGAGTGTAAGAGCCGCCGCAATTGCATACGTCGTCATTTTCGGACTGTTATTCTTCATGGGCTTTCTGCTCAGGATTATATTCAGTCGCAGCGAGGGCGATTTTGCGCACGACCACAATTATGTCATAGCGTTGATTATCGGCGGCTTCATCCTCAGTAGCCTGGCGTTCCGCGACCTCACGAGCACGCTCCGTCGATATCACTACCTTACTTTACCAGCGTCGTCCCTGGAAAAGTTCATCTCCATGTGGCTGCTGACTTCGTTGGGGTGGTTGCTTTCTTTCACACTCATCTATACCGTTTACACCTGGGCGACTAACGGTGTCGGTACTGTGCTTTTTCCGCGTATGGCCTTTTTGCGTTTCGATCCGTTCGCGGAGGTCCCTGTTCGCGCGGTCCGGCACTACATCGTGTGGCAGGGCGTGTTTCTCGTTGGTGCAGCGCATTTTAAAGGAAATGTGTTTCCAAAAACGATGTTTACCCTTGTCATCTCAGCGCTTGTGCTGGTGGGATTTGTGTACCTGGTAATGGCCGACCTGTTCTTTTCGGAACACGTGTGCACCGATGAATATTGCGAGATTGTTGAAAAGATCGGACTTCATCCGCTCTGGTCTGCAATTGAAATATTCTTCTGGTGGATGCTGGCTCCGTTGTGCTGGGTCACGGCGTACCTGGGTCTTAAGGAGAAGGAGGTATAGTATGGAGTTCAGGAGCGACCAGGCTATCTATCTCCAGATCGCGGATCATTTGTGTGACAACATACTGCTGGCGAAATGGAACGCGGGGGACAGGATCCCCTCCGTCCGGGAAGTGGCGGTTCAGATTGAAGTCAATCCAAACACGGTTATGCGTACGTTCACTTATCTCCAGGAAAAAGGGATCATCTATAACAAAAGAGGCATTGGCTATTTTGTTTCCGACGACGGCTATGAACGTATCAAGGCGTTGCGCAAGGAAACCTTTGTCGGGCAGGAGTTACCTCGCATTTTCCGCGAAATGCGATTGCTGAACGTATCTATTCAGGATTTGAAACGACACTACGAATCATATATGAAAGATCAGGAAAACCTGAAATCGTCCGACTAAATAATGCAGCCCCATTTATAAAACGATATGAAAACAAGTGGAAAGATCATGATTGCGGCAGGAAGCATTTTCCTGGTATTGATGGTCATCAGCATGGTGATCTTCAGGCGCGATGTTGGTGCACAGATAAAGGAACGCCTGGCCAGTGAAGGGTATCGTGTACATCCGGTGGATTCTTTTGACGCTGTTGAGATTTTGTCCGGCTGGGAAGTGGAGATTTACCACGACACAACGTGGAAAGTTGAGGTTGAAGGGGTTCTCGAGTCTGTTAACGAATCCATTGCGGAAGGTGACGGCTTTTTACGTTTCGGAAATCTTATGACCAATAATCGCGGATTGCATGTTCGCGCAAAGATAGCTGCACCATCATTGCGCTACATTTCCGCTGACAGTGGTGCAGTAGTACACATCAACGGATTCAGGAGCGACTCTGTCGAATTCACGCTGACCGAAGGCGGGCGTATAGACGGACGCGACAATCTGTTCAATATAATGCAGGTCAGGTCTGCGGTACCGCTTGACTTTACGCTGAAAGATTCAATTGACTAGCCGCGGACTGACACTGCCCTATGCA
>CBKWFZ010000230.1:0-6160 GCA_966673785.1 uncultured bacterium | reverse complement strand
TACTATTTATGGTTTTGCCTTTGTTGAAGGCGGTAACAACTGGGACAATTACGAAGACTTCAATCCGTTTAACATGTATCGGTCCGCCGGATTCGGCGCACGGATTTTCATGCCAGCATTTGGGTTGATCGGGTTAAACTGGGGATATGGCTTTGATCGCGTGCCGCTTGGAAGCCGGGGTGATGTGAGCGGATCACAATTCCACTTTACCATTGGCCAACAAATCAGATAGCGATATGCGCCCGTATTTATTTACGATTTTTTTTCTCATTTTCGGCCTGAATTTTGTCAATGCTCAGAGGTTCGGATACATCGACACCGATTTTATCCTGAACAAAATGCCGGAATACGCCAAAGCGCAGGAGGAAATAAACAGCCTCTCGAAAGCCTGGGAAGATGAAATTCAGGAAAGCGCCAAAAAGATTGAAGGAATGTACAGCGCCTTTCAGGCGGAACAGGTGCTGCTGACGGAGGAAATGCGAAAGGAGCGGACTGCCGCGATCCAGAAAAAGGAGGCTGAGCTGAAAGAGTATCAAAAAAAGGTATTCGGGTTCAACGGACTGTTCTTCTTAAAGAAACAGGAACTGATTAAACCCATTCAGGACAAGGTTTGGGATGCGGTTGACAAAGTGGCCAAACAGAATAACCTCGCCATTGTATTTGACAAGGCGGGCGAGCTGGTGATGATCTACACCGATCCGCGGTTCGACTACACGGATTTTGTACTTGATGAGTTGGGCCTTGGCGACCCGAACGATAAGATTAAAAACTAAATTGAATTTAACTGTAATGAGAACATTTGTATTTATTGTGGCTATGGGCTTTTGTTCATTTGTGGCACAAGCTCAGACTACATCAACGAAGATCGGCTATGCGGATGTAGATTATATTTTCAGCCAGATGCCAGAGTCGAAGCAAATCGACACCGAATTGAAATCACTTCAAAATCAATTGAAGAATCAGATTGAGACAAAGGCTGCCGAGTTCCAAAAGAAATATCAGGATTACACGCAGAATATTAACACCATGCTTGAGGCGGTCCGCCTGAATACTGAGCGTGAACTTCAGCAGCTTCAACAGAATCTTCAGAAGCTACAGGAAGATGCTCAGACCACTATTCAGAATAAAAACACGCAGCTGATGCAGCCTGTCTATGACAAGATGGGCAAGGCAATAACCGACACCGCTAAGGAGAACGGATTCAACATGATCCTTAGCCAACAGCTTGGGGGTCTTGATGTAGTGCTGTATGCCGACGAAGCTTCAGACATCTCTGATCTTGTACTAAAGAAAATGGGGGTTACACCCAAAGCTCCGGAAACCTCTCCGAAGCCTGCGACTCCGAACAAGTAGCATTAAAGAAATTCGCGTAAAAGCCTTTCCTTCGGGTGAGGCTTTTTTTTTACAAATGATAAGACCAACTCCATTAAAGGCAGGTGACCGCGTAGGTATCGTCGCCACGGCTCGACGGATTAAGTCGGAGGACGTCGAAGCTGCCGTGCGTGTTCTTGAAGGATGGGGCCTCGCCGTGACGCTTTCCCCGCACCTTTATAATTCAAGCCACTCGTACCTCGCGGGAACCGATGAAGAGCGAATCAGCGCCCTGCAGCAGTTTCTCGATGGACCGGAGTTAAAAGCCATTTTTTGTGCGCGCGGTGGTTATGGCACCACCCGAATCATCGACGAATTAGACTTTCGTGCATTTGTAAATAATCCGAAATGGATAGTCGGCTACAGCGACATTACCTCACTTCACCTGAAAATATCGGCGCTCGGGATCGAGAGCATCCACGGAACGATGCCGATCATGTTTGGACGCGATGATGTCGCGAGCTCGTTACACGCGTTGCGTCAACTTCTTTTTGGCGAACCTCAAGCTCCCACCGCGCGTCAATCTTCCTTCAACAAACCAGGAAAGGGCACCGGTCAACTGACGGGCGGGAACCTAAGTCTGCTGGCTGACTCCATTGGAACATCCCACGAACTTGAAACGAAGGGAAAAATTCTGATTCTTGAGGAAGTGGATGAATTTATGTACCGCATCGACCGGATGGTTGTTCAGCTGAAACGTGCAGGCAAACTTGACGCGCTCGCCGGCCTGGCGGTCGGACACTTCAGCGACATAAAGGATTCGGAATCATTTGGCGAAACCGTCGAGGAAATTATTCGCTACCATACGCGTGAACTCAGTTACCCGATCGGATTCAATTTTCCGATTGGCCACATACATCCTAACGAGGCCTGGATCTGCGGAAGAGACGCAATACTTGATGTCACCACACTTGGTGCAAGCATCCTGATGGAACGTTAATTCTCGCGGCAGAGGGCGTGCAACTAAAATGCGCTTTTGTCATCACGAGCAACGGACAGGATACAGCTTTTTATTTTATTCCAATGGTCTGGTGGTTCGTGGCGGCAATTCCGTCATCAGACCAGATCCTTTCTGCGAACCAGCTGGCGGTCAATGATATTAATGATAATAATGAAGACGACTCCGAAGACGATAAGGCCGGCGTAATCCCGAAGTGCGGATAAGAAACCGAAGTCCGGTTTAAAGTTGGTCAGGACAACTGTAACGATAAGGCCGACCAGAAACGAAAGACCTGCAAAAGCGGCCAGTGCCCATTCAATCCAGGAACGTTTATTCGCCGCACGGTCTTCAAGACGAAGCAACACACGATCAGCCAAACCTGCGCCCGGCATCACCACAGGCGCCTTTTTTAACGCGTTGAAAACATGTACATACGCAGTCTCATCGTCGTTTTCCGGACGTTTCCCGCCTTCTATCTGCTGTTGTAATTCGTCTTCAGACTTCATATTTCTGTCTCGCTTTTGAGTTTTCCCTTAACCTTTTCTTTCAACAAATTGCGGGCCCGGAAAAGGTAGCTTTTCACCGTACCTTCCGGCATCCCTGTAATTTCGCCGATCTCCTGATAATTCATCGCTTCCACGTGATACAAGGTAAGAACCAATTTGTATTGCGCGGGCAATTGGTCAACAAGCCGGAGTACAAACGAATCCATGTCCTGATCCTCTACAATGCTTTCCGGGTTTTCAACTGTCACGAAATGCGCGGTGAAGCTTTCATCTTCGGGTATTTCACTCCACTGAAGTTTGTGCTTCCTGAGCGCGTTGATCGCGTGTCGGTAGGCGATCGTTGCGATCCAGGTCGACAGCTTAGACTGAAACTGGAATTCCCGCAACTTGTCATACACCTTGAGGAACACGTCCTGACAAAGCTCTTCCTGCTCTTCCCTGTTCTTGATCAGCCTTGCGACCATGTGGAGGACAAGCCGTTCATGTCGGGTGATCAACGATCTGAATGCCTGCATATCCCCGTCAAGGACCTGCGACACCAGTGTTTTGTCATCTACCATGCCTTGTATTTGACACCCATGCGAACCTCCATGTTGCACCCCTTTCACAAAAAATTCCGCAACGAAATCTTTTTTTGGGATTACAAAAAGATTTTCAGGACTGCTGCAACATCCCGCTTAAGGTCGGTGTCCTACGGAACAAATAAAATTAAGCAAACTTAAACACATTATAATATGCACGGGTTTTTTGAAGTTCTTATGCCGGTAGCGATCCTTGGATCGCTCGGCGCCAGCCTTTATTTCTTTACAAAAGTTATGACAGACTACATATTAAAGAAGAAGATGATCGAAAAGGGCTATGTAAACGAAGAAAGTCAGTCAATCTTCAAGGAGTATCGCAAAGAGGAAAACCGAAACGCATCGCTCAAATGGGGGTTGATTATCCTGTCAGCCGGTATCGGGCTTATCGTGATCGACTCACTCGACGTTCGTCCGGAAACTACGCTTCCATACGGCATCTTCGCGGTAGCAGTTTCACTTGGCTACCTCGTCTATTACTTCATGATGAAACGGGAGGCCAGATAGCCTCCTGTTTTCTTCCGGATCAAGTCAAACTCCCTGTAACCATCCCTCATTATGCTCAGAAACTACTTTCTGGTTGCACGACGCAACCTGGTTAAGAACCGCTTTTTCTCCTCCATAAACATTTTTGGACTGGCCATAAGCATGTCGGTCTGCCTCGGTATCATGATGCTGGTAGCGGATCAGTTGCAGTACGACCGGTATAACACCAAACGTGACCGTGTTTACCGTGTGACCACCCAAAACATCAACATGGATGGAACTCCGGCCGGTAATCAGTACGCCACATCACCATTGACGCTTGCGACAACCCTTAAAGAAGATTTCGCCGGTGTTGAAAAGTCGGTAAGAATACGCCGTGGGTTTGGAAATGGATGGATAGAGTTCGATCAGGATCTGAGTATTCCACTCGGTGGCTTTTTTGTCGATCCGGACATGCTCGATGTGTTTGAGTACGAACTCGAATACGGAGATCCCCAAACAGCCCTCACGGAGCCATACTCCGTCGTACTCACGCGAAAAGCGGCTGACAAGCTTTTCAAACAACCAAATCCCATCGGCGAGGTAATCAAAGTGGGCAAGCTCGGCGACTACAAAGTGACCGGGGTCATCAGAGACAAGGATGTCAAATCTCACATTGTTTTCGAGGCGCTTGCATCGTACTCGACGCTGGCAAGCCTCGAGGCAAACAAGACATTTTCGCCCGACGACCACGGGTGGGGCAACTACACTGCCGGGTGGGTCTACATTCTCGTAAGTGAAAACACTCCCAGACAACAGGTACAGACACACCTTGCGACTGTCGCGAAAACGAACAAACCGGATCGCGGCCTTTCGAATGAAGAACGATCTTATCGCTTTGACCTGCAGGCTCTCACTGAAATTACACCCGGTCCATTCATCAATAATCCGATCGGACCGTTTATGCCAAAGATGTTCGTGTACTTTTTCGGCGGACTTGCTTTGATTGTCATGGTCACTTCGTGTTTTAATTATACGAATCTCAGCATAGCCCGGTCTCTATCCCGCGCACGGGAGATCGGCGTCAGGAAAGTGAATGGTGCGAACCGGTTTCATATATTTTTCCAGTTCCTTTCGGAAGCTGTACTGCTTTCGATGGTCTCCCTGGCTTTCGCGCTGTTATTGCTTGTTGTGGTTCGACCCTTTCTCATGAGCCTTAAGTTCGCCCAGGTGCTGAAGTGGGATCTCGAGGGAAACTTCATGGTGTACGGGGCGTTCTTTCTTTTCAGCCTTGTCGTTGGCGTTATGGCCGGATTCTTTCCCGCTGTTATCCTCTCGCGTTTCGAACCTATAAAAGTCCTTAAGAAAATCGGATCAATAAAGTTGTTCTCGCGTCTTACGCTCCGGAAAGGATTGCTCGTCTTTCAGTTTTCTCTTTCGTTGATCTTTATCATCTCTGTACTCGTGCTTTACAATCAGCTTAATCTATTCATGCGCGCCGACCACGGATTTGACATGTCGGAAAAGTATGTGATCAAGCTGAACAGTACTTCATATAGCAACCTCAAGCAGGAGCTTGACCGATACAGCTCAATCGTGAATACCGCGGGGGCGTCTCACGTACCTGCTGCGGGAATGGTTTTGGGTGAAGGTTACAAAAAGGAGCTTTCTGATCCGGACTATGTCACGGTGGATTACTTCAACGTCGATGAAAACTACCTTGAGAACCTTTCCATCGAACTGGTTGCAGGACGAAATTTTGACGCAGCCTCCGGTACCAATAATGCGACGAATTTGCTCATCAATGAATCTGCAGCGAAAGTGCTTTCATTCGAGAATGCTCATGATGCAATCGGACAAATGATCTATTCATCGGAAGACTCTTTGCAGTATGAAATTATCGGCGTGGTGAAGGATTACAACCATGAAATCTTAGTCAGCAAGATCAGCCCGATGGTTTTGCGTTACAAGCCAGAGTCGTTCAGCATCGTCCAGGTGAAATACGTTGGCAGTGCAAGTAAGGCCGCCGCCGACATCGAAAAGGCCTGGGCAACGGTGAATCCAAATCAGAAAAGCGATTACAAAAGTTTCGAAGATGAGGTTCGGGGTTTCTACAAAACAGTGTTCAGCGACTTTGTTCAGATCATCGGTGTAATCTCATTTATGGCAATTGTCATTTCGTGCCTTGGTCTTTTGGGAATGGCTACCTATACCATTGAAACCCGGATGAAAGAGATCGCCATCAGAAAAGTTCTCGGATCAAGTAATTCTTCTCTGGTCCTGCTGCTCTCTAAAGGATT
>CBKWFZ010000229.1:0-6179 GCA_966673785.1 uncultured bacterium | reverse complement strand
ATGAACATGCGGGAGATCCGTTTGATTCGCTGTTCCTTTTCATGACGGGCCATGAGTTCGCCGTAGTTCCGGTGCTGTGCAATTCGTCCGGAACTCATGCCATGCCTTCTCAACCTAATTTCATTCCTTCCCATCGTACTTGATGCTTAAATTAAAGTTTTTCCGCAATCTGTCCAGAGCCCGGTATGTTCGCATCTTGGCGCCGCTTTCAGTGATATCGAGAATGAATGCAATTTCTTTAAAATCCTTGTCTTCGAAAAAACGAAGCTCGAGCACTTCCAGCATTTCCGTTGGAAGTTCCTTGAGATAACGAAGCAGCCGCTGGATGAGCTCGTCGTCCCAACCTTCGTTTACCATGTCCATCAGTTCACGGACGCGGACCTCCTCGATGCTGAAGACCTTGTCATGTTTCAGCTTGCGGTAGTGTTTGTTCACCTCGTTGCTCGCGATCTTGTAGAGCCAGGCTGAGAACGGCACGCCGCGGAATTCGTACTTATCGATGTTGTTCAGCGCGATAAGGAAAGTCTGAGAGCAAAGGTCGGCTGTGAGGTCTTCGTCGTCTGTCTGTCGGTAGATAAAGTTGAAAATCCGGTCGAAGTGTTTTTCATACAGCGCGCCAAAGGCTTTCGGATCTTTCTTTGACCGCTGCAGTATGTGGTTCTCCTGCCTTAGTTCTTCTTCCGACATGCGAGGCAATTACAGTTCTATAATCCGAACGTTTTGATAAAGTCACAAGTACAAACGACGCCCGATGCAGACTTTTTGCTGGTTTTCCCGTATTTCCGGGAACCAGGAAGTTTGTTTAATGGCGCTATCGCCTGACAAACGGCCGGGAACGATTATCCCGCAACCCGCGGTATTACGTTAAAGCATAATATCCTATACCTTGAGATTTGATTTGTCTATGCGCGCCGCTTTTTTACTCGTTTTTGGGTTGTTTCTTTCTGATCTGCAGGGCCAGCAATACAATTATTCGCTCAGGAATTTCAAGGCGATCGACGGACTTCCGCAGTCCCAGGTGAAGGCGATGGTTGAGGACAAGAACGGCTACCTGTGGGTGGGTACCGAAGGCGGGGGTATTGCGCGCTTTGACGGCCTTGATTTCAAGGTTTACACCACGCTGGACGGCCTTCAGAGCAACTCGGTTGATTACCTGTTGCTCGACAGCAAACAAAATCTTTGGATTGTCCATCCGCGCGGAATCACAAAATTTGACGGACTTACCTTTAAAAAATTCGAACAGCCCGGGGCACGGGCCAATGTAACCCGCTTAAGGCGCATTTTCGAGTTTGGCGATTCGATCTTTTTCATGTCTGCCCCCGGCTACATCGGCAAAATTCACAACGACAGCGTTCACTATTGGTCGCAGCCCATTTTGCCGGGCAAGGACGGGTACCGTGAGCCGTTGATCATGTTCGCGCGGATGACCCGCGACGGCACATTTTATTTTTGCCTGAATCAACAGTCCTTTTACGTCCGCCGCGGATCCGAAAATTTCTTTGTTCGTTTTGATGAGCGCTTCAAGCGAATTAGCAATGTATTCGAGCGCGACGGCGAGTTGTGGGTATACACTGATGCGGGCTATTGGTCCATTGATGTGGTACGTCGCGAGCTGGTGCAGCGGGAGTTTCCCATCAAAAACAGTGTGTTGCTTCACGACAGTATTCACGATGTGTACTGGACGACGATTCGGGACGAGACGCTACTGAAGGAAACCATACGGGATGGCGAGGTAAAAACCGACACTGTTTATCGGGATATGGCATTCATCGATATCCTTGTCGACTCTGAAGGTAACACATGGCTGGGCAGCAACGGCGCGGGATTGTTCAAGTATTTTGTGCAGGATTTCGATCGTTGTGCTTCGCCGAACCTTACCTACATCGTATCCATCCACCATGATAAGGAGGGGGCAACCTGGATCGGTTCTGCGGCAAAGGGGCTTTACAAGATCCGGAAGGGAAAGGTCACAACATACGATACACCGGCTACTGCGAGGGGAAGAGGGGTCTACTTTGTCACTGAATCGCCGGACGGGACTTTATACGCGGGCGGCGCGGCTGGTCTTGGAAAATATGATCGCGCTTCCGATACGTTCAATTGGCGGACGTTTCCCTTTGGCGCTTTCAATCCTGGGATTCTCAATATCCAGTTTGATGATAACGGGGGGATTTGGCTTGCAACAGCAGGCGGAGGCGTTGTCCATGTAAATGGCGATAATGTGAAGCGGTACACGGTGGATGACGGGTTGAACACCAACCTGATCATGACGCTGCTGTATTCGAAGCATCACAGGAAGGTGTTTGCCGGCGACGAGTTTGGTCTGATGGAAATTTCCGGTGATCAGGTAAGGCCCGTGAACCTTGAGGGCCTGGAAAATACATCTGTTATTGCGCTTCATCCGTATCAGGACTCGCTTATTCTTGCGAGTACCGGTGGGGCAGGTATCGTCGCATACAATCCCGAGACAACCTTTCGGAAATTCATTACGAGGAAGGATGGACTCGCTTCCGATTTCATTTATTTCACCGCCCCCGACCCCGATGGCTACTTGTGGGTAGGCAGCGAAAAAGGCATTACCCGTATCGTTGTGGATGACCGTCTGCAGGTGATCGAACAGATTCACTACGATTACGACAACGGTCTCACTGGTGTGGAAACTAATCAGAATGCGTTCTGCATATTTGACGATAACAAGTATTTCGGTCTTGTCGACGGGATTTATGCGTTTAATGACTATGAAAGGGAGCAGGAAGAACCCTTCAAGCTGCACCTTACAGCGGTTGAACTTTTCTACGGTGAGTTTTCCGCACACCGGTATGCAAAAGGCAAGTCGGGATTCTTCAATATACCGGTAAACCTTGAGTTGCCGCCGGACAAGAATCACATTACGTTCCGGTTCAATAAGGTTGATAAGCGGAATCCCAAGTCGGTAAAATTCAAGTATTTTCTTCAGGGCTTTGACAAGACATGGTCACTACCGTCATCAAACTCGGAAGTTACCTACAGTAATCTTCCGCCGGGTGAGTACACATTTATGGTGATGAGCACCGGCTTCGAGGGCAACTGGGAGGAGAGTGTTTTTTCTTACAATTTCCTGATAAAGACACCCTTTTATGCGCGAACCTCGTTTATGATCGGAGTAATGGTCTTCCTCGGTATTTTGGTGACGACCATTTTGTACCTCAGGGTACGGCAACGGGTTCGCCACATGCTGATGATGGAACGGGTCCGGCTGAAGGAACAGGAGAATGTGCGTAAAGATATTGCGCGTGATTTTCACGATGAGATGGGTAACCAGCTTACGCGGATCATCAATTACATCAGTCTTCTCAAAATGAATGGAAGTGACCGGCAACATCATGCCGATCTGTATGGGAAGGTGGAACAGTCGGCGAAATATCTGTATACAGGAACGCGGGATTTTATCTGGTCGATCGATCCCAACAATGACGAGTTGTCGCGACTGTTTATTCACATCCGTGACTTCGGTGAGAAGTTGTTTGATGAGAAGGGGATCAGTTTCCGGGCGGTGAATAAAGTCCGTGAAACGGTAAGGCTACCGTACGGATTCAGCAGGGAGGCGAACCTTATCTTCAAAGAGGCAATGACGAACGCCTTCAAGTACTCGCACGCGAGAAACATAACGCTCGCGTTGCAACAGGTTACGGACGACGAGTTCCGGCTTTGTCTTGAGGACGATGGCGTAGGCTATGAGCCGGAAAAGATCGAAACGCCGGAAAGAGGCATGCGGAATATGCGCGAGCGGGCGGAGAAGATTAATGTCCGCCTTGAAATTGACAGCGCTCCCGGAAAAGGCACAGTGATATCGATATATTTCAGAAAACTTAAAAAACTGCATTATGGGATTGCCATTCAAAAAAAGAGTGCTGATAGTTGAGGACGACGATGAGATCCGGAACAGTTTTTCCCTGATTGTCAACAGTTCCCAGAAATTCATGGTCGTGAATGCGTATGGACGGGTAGAGGATGCGATTGAGAATCTTCACCGTGACAGACCTGAGATCGTACTGATGGACATTGAGCTTCCGGGAATCAACGGTATTCAGGGAACCAAGGTGATTAAGGATAAGGCACCGCACACGGACATTATCATGGTTTCCGTGTATGAAGACAGTGAGCTGGTGTTCGAGGCGCTGAAGGCGGGGGCGTCCGGATACATTACCAAAAGCGCGAACTACCTGGAATTGCTGAGCGCATTGGAGGAAATCACCCGTGGTGGCGCGCCAATGAGCAGCAAGATCGCCCGGATGGTTATCGATAACTTCCACGTGAATCCAAACTCTCCGCTAACTAAACGGGAGACGGAAATCCTCCAGCTGATCTCAGAAGGCAAAACATACACACAGATTTCCGAAGAGCTTTTTATTTCGAAGGAAACGGCCAAGACTCATATCAAGAATATCTACTCCAAGCTCCAGGTTAACAGTAAATCGGAAGCTATTGCAAAGGCAAATCAGGAACGGCTTATCTGACGAAAGGAAACGCTACTGATGTGCGACTAAAATCCTACCAGAGACGGGATGGATTTGAAGGATTAAAAGTCAAACTTTACACTACATTCCTTCATCACAAGAGTAGAAATTTCTTCAGTAAGATTAGGTTAATGAAAAATTTCCGAAGGATTGAACCCCCGGGTCGCGGGGGTTTTTTTTTGCCCTTGTCGCGCCCAGCGACCTGGTTGTGAGCTACCCCCGTTAGGGGTAATATTCTGCTAGCTAATATACCTCTTATTAAGTCATTCTTTTGCTTTCTTCTTTTGGGAGTTTTGGAAGAAGCTTGCCACGATCTTTTTCGTACGCAGGCTCAGCACTTACTATAACTCTTTATTAAACCTAAACATTATGCAAAAACTTCTACTGATGAGTTGCATGTGCCTGATAATTGCCTGGGGCGATGTAAGGGCGCAGGAGCGAACCGTTACCGGCAAGGTGACATCCGGGGATGATGGGTCCCCGCTGCCTGGCGTAAACGTCGTGATTAAAGGGACCGCTACCGGTACCGTAACCGACATCAACGGACAGTACACGCTGGGTGTCCCTTCCTCGGGAGGAGTCCTCGTATTTTCTTTCATTGGTTTCGTTACACAGGAGATTGAAATCGGTCAGCGAAACACCGTTGATGTTCAGCTGTCACAGGACGTTACCCAATTGGGTGAGGTAGTTGTTACCGCAGCCGGTATTGAGCGCGAGAAAAAATCCCTTGGTTACCGATTCGAGAATGTCGAAGGTACAAAGCTTCAGCAGATCTCCGAGGCGGATCCGCTTCGTGGTTTGCAGGGTAAAGTAGCCGGCGTCAACATCGTCGCTTCCAGCGGTGTTCCGGGAAGCTCAACGAGAATCACTATGCGTGGTAACCGCTCTTTCCTTGGGAACAATCAACCACTTATCATTGTCGATGGTATTCCGTATGACAATTCACAAACGAATACCTCGAACCAGCTCGTGGGCGGAGGAGCTTACGGTAGCGGCCTGGCGGCAATCGATCCAAACAACATCGAATCGATGAACATCCTTCCTCCCGGAGGTGCCGGAGCTGCACTTTATGGTGTACGTGCCGCGAACGGTGTTATCGTCATCACCACGAAGACAGGATCTTCACGGTCTTCACGCAAAGGCCTTGAGGTAACGGTGACATCGGGATTTTCGATCGAACAACTTTCTGGTCTTCCTGAGTATCAGAACAAATATGGATCGGGAACAGGTTTCGTTTATGGCCAGGTGAACGGTTCATGGGGCGCAGCGTTTCCCGGTGCCGTACCTTATCCCACAATTTCAACGATCCCTTACTGGGCCGATATGGCGGAGGCGTTTCCCGATCACCCTGCAACTGTCCCCTATCGCGCCTACCCGAACAACGTGAAGGACTTTTTCAATACAGGTAAGCTGTGGGAAAATTCCCTGACGTTTACCGGCGGTAATGAAAAATCGAATTTCACAACAACCCTGTCGCGCGTTGACCAGGATGGAATTGTACCGAATTCCGGATTCGAAAGAACAAATATTTCCGTGGGCGCAAATACGATTCTCTCCAACAAGCTTACGATAGGTGGTACAATGGCCTTTAATAACCGTGTACAGAACGGACCGCCGGCGGGGGCAAGCAACGCGCTGGGCAATGGCTCAGCCTTCGCGCGGACCATGTACCTTGGTCGTGAC
>CBKWFZ010000228.1:0-6184 GCA_966673785.1 uncultured bacterium | reverse complement strand
TATTCTTTCCAGCCCCCGCATTTTGCAGCAGTTTGGGCGAGATGGCGGAAATGACGGTTGCGATGGCTGATAATTTCTTCCTTCTTTTTAACTTCCACGAGAATCAACAGACATGAGAATCGAAAGTGAATTGAATGCGTACAACGACCGATACGTGAAGCGGCACGGTCAGCAGGTTTCACTCTGCAGACAAATGCTTGAAATTGGCGATGCAGAATGGAATAAAATTACGGAAATGATAGCTGCATTCCAGGTTGCTGTTCCGAGCTGGGCATTGGGGACGGGAGGAACAAGGTTCGGTCGCTTTCCCTCAGGTGGAGAACCTCGTAACCTTGAAGAAAAAATTGAGGACGTGGGACTGTTGCACACTTTGTCGAAAGCTACGGATTCAATTTCGCTGCATATTCCATGGGATATCCCCGGGGATGTTGCGTCAGTGAAGGCGCGGCTGGCGGAACATCATCTTTCCATCGATGCTGTAAATTCCAATACGTTTCAGGATCAACCCGGCCAGGGGATTTCATACAAGTTCGGGTCGCTGTGCCATACTGATCCCGCTGTTCGCGAGGGGGCTATCGAACACAATATTGAGGTGATACGACACGGTGAAGCGCTCGGGAGCACCATGCTTTCGGTGTGGCTCGCGGATGGTTCAAACTTTCCGGGACAGCATAATTTCAGGCGGGCGTATGAGCGCACGCTCGAATCTTTGATGAAGATCTATGCCGCAATGCCCGCAGCATGGACGATGTTGCTCGAGTACAAACCGTATGAACCGAATTTTTATTCGATGGTTTTGCCGGATTGGGGTACGTCGTTAAAAATGTGCGAATCATGCGGTGACCGTGCACACGTTCTCGTTGATCTCGGGCATCACCTCCCCAATACAAACATCGAACAAATCGTAGCACGCCTGACTCATTTCGGAAGACTGGGCGGATTTCATTTCAACGGATCGCAGTACGGTGATGACGATCTCACCACGGGGTCGATAAAGCCTTTTCAGTTATATCTGATCTTTGTCGAGCTCGTTATGGCAAAGAATGACAGGTCGGTCAGAAACCCCGCCGTTGCTTATATGATTGACGCAAGTCATAACACAAAAGATCCGCTTGTTGATCTGTTGATGTCGCTGGAGCAGATTCGTATCGCGTATGCGAAAGCGCTGCTCACCGACTTCAATGCGTTAGACCGCGCGCAGGAGGAAAATGATGTCGCAGCGGCGGAACTTATTCTTCAACGCGCATTTCAGTCGGATGTAAGGCCACTGCTTGCAGAAGCGCGTCTGAAGTCGGGTGGATGTATTGATCCGATTGGCTTTTTTAGAGAGGCGCGGATGCGTGAGAATCTTGTTTCACAGCGCGGTAAGTTGTCCGTGGCAACCGGGTTGTAAGCTATGGGTGTATTAATCGGTGTCATTTTGCATGCGCTTGGCGGATTCGCTTCGGGAAGCTTTTATATTCCCTACAAGAAAGTCAGGGGCTGGTCGTGGGAAAGTTATTGGCTGACAGGCGGACTATTCTCGTGGATATTCGCTCCGATAATATTCGGACTCGCTACCGTCAGCGATCTTTTTGGCGTACTGGCCGACGCCCCCGGCGACAGCATCTTCTGGTGTTACGTAATGGGAATGCTCTGGGGGATCGGTGGGTTAACCTTTGGGCTTTCGATGCGATACCTTGGATTGTCACTCGGAATGTCTATCGCGCTCGGATATTGTTCTTTTTTTGGAACCATCATTCCACCGTTCTGGTATGGCACCCTTGGAGATCTTTTCGAATCGGCTTCCGGTATTATGATACTCGCCGGACTTTTCGTGTGTCTTGGCGGAATTGCTATCTGCGGCTGGGCCGGCATGCGCAAGGAAAAGGAGTTACCCGACGAAAAAAAGAAAGAAACAATTCAGGAATTTAACTACTTCAAAGGGCTGTTGGTAGCAACCTTCTCGGGCATTATGAGCTCGTGTATGGCCTTCGGTCTTGCCGCCGGAAAACCGATCGCGGAGCTTGCCATTGCGCGCGGTGCCGATCCGTTGTGGCAAAACAACGTTGTACTTGTTGTCGTCCTGCTTGGTGGACTCACGTCAAACGTGGTTTGGTCCGTTTACCTCAATATTCGAAACGGATCGGGTCGTGATTATTTCAACAACGAAACTCCCCTTGTTTCAAACTATATTTTCTGCGCCATGGCAGGTACGACGTGGTACCTTCAGTTCTTTTTCTACGGCATGGGCTCCAGTCAGATGGGAAAGTACGATTTCTCCAGCTGGACGCTGCACATGGCATTCATTATCATATTCAGTAACCTGTGGGGACTGTATTTCCGTGAATGGAAAGGGTCGACCAGACAGACTTTCCGGATCATGATAATTGGGATCATCGTTGTAATTTTTTCCACAGTCGTTGTCGGATATGGCAACTATCTTGGTTCACTGGAATAAGTCAGGTAAGTAAAGGATTGATGTGCGGTTTCCGTTGATGATCTTGACGGAAACTGGTACTCATGAGAATAATATTGACCTGCACATTCCTGTTTGCTTTTAGTTTCGGATTTTCACAAACGATCACCGTTTCCAATGATGTTCAGCACCAGACCATCGAGGGTTTTGGTGGTTTCGGTGCGAAGAAAGTGTGGTGGGAGACGGGGCCCTGGCACGATGCCGGTTACCTGAACACAACTGTCGACGATCTTGGTGTGACCATCTTTCGCACGCAGATTTACTGGGACGGAGAATTGTCAAATGACAACGATGACCCGATGGTGATCGATCCGGCAGGATTTAATTTCGGACCCACGAGTAACAACGGAAAGCAGTTTCCATTTATTCAGGACCTTCACGCGAAAGGCGCGAAGCTGATTGCAACGGTATGGACACCACCGGTATGGATGAAACTGCTCGATATGCCGGAGCGCGTACCGGATGAGTGTTATAATTGCTGGCAATGTCCCGTGGGCGCGGAAGGGCGTGAGATGTGCGGGGGACGACTCAATCCGGACCTTTACGAGGAATTCGCTGAATATCTCGTCGCCTATGTTACGACCCTGAAAGCAGAAACGGGTGTGGATCTCTATGGCATCAGCATTCAGAATGAACCGTATTTTGCAAATCCGTTTGAGTCGAACGTCGTGATGCCGGAAGAGTACGGTGATCTGTTGAAGGTTGTGGGAGAACGTTTCGAACTTGAGGGGCTGACGACGAAGTTTTTCGGTCCGGAACACATGGCCGAGTGGTCGTGGGGCTGGCAGGAAAAATACGTTCAGCAGACGCTCGAGGACCCGCAGGTGAAACCACTCCTTGACATTTACGCGGTGCACGGCTATGTGGATGGCGTCGCGGCAGATTACGGATCTGCAGAAGGCTGGACCGCTTTGCATGAGCATATTACTATCGCACATGGAAAACCGCTGTGGATGACAGAAACCTCAGACTTTGACAAACAGGATTTTGATCTCGCGATAAGTATGGCCAAAAGCCTCTACCTCGCGTTGAAGTTTGGTCATATTTCCGCGTGGGTGTACTGGTCAATGAACGATCAAATAGTAGTCAACAACACGCTTACTCCCCTCGGCAATGCGTTCAAGCAGTATTACCGCTTCATCCGCCCCGGCGCTATTCGCATTGACGCCGACAGTGATGATCCGGGTATTCTTACCGTTGCATTCCGGCATCCTGTGACCAATGACGTGGCGATCATAGTAATCAACCAGACGAATACCGATAAGTCGGTACAGTTGGAAACTTTGTTCGACCACGGCGATCTTTCGCTGTACCGTACCTCCGCGACTGAAAATTGTCGCGAGCTTGGAATGCTG
Organism: uncultured bacterium; assembly: GCA_966673785.1. Classification (GTDB taxonomy): domain Bacteria; phylum Bacteroidota; class Bacteroidia; order Cytophagales; family Cyclobacteriaceae; genus Ohtaekwangia. The sequence continues at coordinate 2,371 of CBKWFZ010000228.1, read as the reverse complement.
TCTTCTGAAACCGTTGCGCTGCCGGCCAATAGCATCAGTACGCTTTCGACAATAGCCGGTGCCGGCATTGTACACACGGAAAAAAAGAGTGAATTGAATTTTCGGATTTTTCCAAATCCTGCCGGAGAAGAGTTCCGGATCGAACTTTCCGAATCGAATAGCCGCGCGGATATTCTGGTTACCGACTTGTTAGGGAGATCGCACCATCAGGGTTCGTTCACTGGGTACGCTACACTCAATATTCAGGGGTGGACTAAGGGCGCTTATCTTGTGCACGTCAGTACCCGGGGAGGAAGCCGTGTCGAGAAGATCATTCTCCAATAAAGCGATACGGTATCCGGGGCATTTCGCTAACTTCAACTATGATAAGGTACGGACCGGTTTTGATTTTTCTAACCCTCGCATTTGTTTTGTCATGCAGCCGGTCAAAACATTCGGAGGTGCTGTTTGAATCGCTCACCGAAGATCAGAAACGGCTCGCCTCGAACGCACTTGCCTCAATGCACATTGTCGATGGGCTCCAGGTTCAGTTATTTGCTGCCGAACCGCTTGTGGTGAATCCCACCAACATTAGTATCGACGCGCTCGGCAGGGTGTGGGTGTGTGAAGCATACAATTATGACGTTCATCCAGACAAGGCTGATCCGGCCGGAGACCGCATCATCGTTCTGGAGGATACCGATCATGATGGCGCGGCCGATAAGCGCACCGTCTTCTACCAGGGAACGGATATCACAACGCCGCTCGGAATTTTTGTCGCCGGTGAAACTGTTTATCTGTCCCGAAGTCCCAACATCCTTGTCTTGCGCGATACAGATGGTGACCTCATCGCTGATGTGAAGGATACGCTCTTTACGAACCTCGGTCCAAAAGGCGATCATTCTGCACACGCAGTTTTCCCCGGCCCCGACGGGATGCTCTACTTCTCAACCGGAAACATGGCAGGAGCGATGCGCGACAAGCACGGGAGTCCAATAAAAGATCGCGCTGGATTTACGATCGCTCAGAAAGGAGAGCCCTATCTCGGTGGAATGGTTATGCGTTTTGATCCCACCGGAGAAAACGTTGAAGTGTTGGGGCATAACTTCCGCAATAACTATGAGCCCTGTATCGATTCGTATGGAAACCTCTGGCAGTCCGACAACGATGACGACGGCAATGCTTCATGCAGAATTAATTTTATTCTTCCCTATGGAAATTACGGCTACCTCGACGAGATGACACGCGCCTCCTGGACAACGAGTCGCGTTGGTATGGAAGCAGATACGCAGGAGCGTCACTGGCATCAGGCAGACCCCGGTGTTGTGCCCAACGTGCTGATTACCGGCGCAGGGTCTCCTGCCGGAATGGCGTACTATGAGGGCGATGGACTCCTGCCGGAATTTAATGGCGTTCCGGTACACGCGGAACCGTATTACAATGTCGTGCGTGCCTACGTTCCCGAACAACGCGGAGCGGGATTTACAGCGACAATCAGGGATATTTTGAAAAGTGACGATCCATGGTTTCGCCCCGTTGATGTCGGCGTTGCACCCGATGGGTCGTTGTTCGTTGCAGATTGGTATGATCCGATTCTTGGCGGTGGCGCAGCAGGTGATGCGGGACAAGGCCGCATTTATCGTATTGCGGCCGATGCAAAAACATATCGGCCACCTTCAACCGTGTTGACATCGACTCATGGTCTGGTCAACGCACTCAGAAACCCAAACCCCGAGATGCGTTACCTCGCGTTCAATCGGCTTATGACTGCCGGTGCCGAAGATGAAGTGGCTTTGATGGAACTATGGAATTCTGCTGATGCACTGCTCAGGGCACGCGCGTTGTGGATACTGGGACGTCTCCGCCACGATGTGCTTGCCACCGCGTTGTCCGATCCTGATCCGCATATACGAATCGTGGCCGTGAAACTTGCGCAACAAACCATGGCTGATCCGGTTCCTGCATTATTTCCGCTCGCGCGGGATAAGGATGCGCACGTGCGGAGAGAGGTGCTTACTTCACTGCGTTACGCCGACACTAACGCGGCAGCACAGTTATGGGCGTCGCTGGCACAGCAATACGACGGTCGTGATCGATGGTATCTGGAGGCGATTGGAATTGCGTCGGATTTGCACCCTTCACGCTTCTTTAACGCCTGGGCTAAATCTATCGAGTTTGATCCGGCGAATCCGGTGCACCGGGATATCGTCTGGCGTGTACGCGCTCCGGAGGCGATGCACATGCTGCCTGATGTCATACGCAGCGCTAAGGCTGATGAGATGCCCCGTCTGTTTCGGGCATTTGATTTTCATAGACATATGGAAAAAAACAAGGTGCTGGCATCCCTGTTGGAGAACAACACGAACAATTCGTCGACGGTCGCGGAGCTGAC
>CBKWFZ010000227.1:0-6192 GCA_966673785.1 uncultured bacterium | reverse complement strand
AGTGGCACCGAGAACTTTGCGGATGCCTATTTCCCTGGTTTTCCGGGACGTCGTGATCGCAGCCAGCCCAAATAGCCCCATACACGAAATCAGTATCGCCAGGCCAGCCATGATCGACACTACCGCACTCATCTGGTTGTCCGACTTGTAGAGGTTTTCGAAATGATCATCGAGAAAGGAGTAATCAAACGGATACATGATATGCTTTTCCCATACCTGTTTTACCCAGGCGATGGCTTCCTCTGCATGCTGCCCGTCAATCTTGACAGACATCTCGTCGTAACCCCATTCGGGGTGGACTGACATCTGCAGTGTGTTTATTTTATAGTGCAGAGAGTTGAAGTTGAAATCCTTTGCAACACCGATGATGGTTCCAAGTGTATCGTCAGGATACCATCCGTGTCCCGCCGGAGTGCCCACTGTTTCCTTCAGGCCCAGCTCGCGTGCAAATGACTCGTTAATGATGAAAGCGTTATCCTTATCCGTGGCGACGTCTTTTGAAAAGGTCCGCCCCTCTTTAAGCTGAATTCCGTAGACGTCGAGGTACTCGTAATCGACGTTGACATTCGAAGGAGTGATACGGAATATTCCGGTATCGCCTTTCACTTTGAAACCCATCTGATGAAAGTTTTCGCCGAGGCGCTGGCCACTCGCAGTCACGCCAAGGATATGGGGACTTCTTTTAAGCTCCGTTCGCAGCAACTCAAGCTTCTCGTTAGCCTCGCGATCCATATCCACCAGCATCATTTGATCCTTGTAAAATCCAAGGTCTTTCTTTTTCATGAATGAGAGCTGCTGCATCACGATCAGTGTGCTAACAATCATCGCCAGTGCCAGCCCGAACTGTACTACGACCAGTCCGCTGCGAAAAACGGACCTTCCACCGGAATAAGTCCCACCCTTAAGTATCCGCGACATATTGAAGGACGTCATATACAACGACGGATATATGCCCGTAAGCAGGCCGAGCCCGATGACGATCGCACCGAGATAGAACAGGTTTGGCGGTTCGTGGACAAATGTAAGCAGCGTCAGATCGCGTCCGATGGCAACATTGAGCAAGGGCAGTCCGATCAACGCTAACCCGGCGCCGAGGACCAGTGCAAGCAACGCCAGCAGTATCGACTCAAAAATGAATTGCAGAAACAATTGTACTTTCTTGGCACCGATCGTCTTTCTTACACCGATCTCCTTCCACCTGTGTGAAGCGCGAGCCGTTGTAAGGTTCATGAAATTCACCCCGGCGATAAGCAAAATGAAGACGCCAACGATCGTAAATACATCAAGATACCTGCCATTGAACTTTCTGTAATTGTTGTAGTCATGTTCGATATCACTGGACGTCAGGTGAACATCGCCAAGCTTTTGCAGAAAAAGAACATACGCCTTATTGATATTGGGATCATCCATGTGACGTCGGAGAAAGGCAGGAAACTTTTCTTCGAGTGACCGCGTGTCGGCGCCCGGCGCAAGCACGAGATATGTGTTGAGGAAATTGCTACCCCACTGATCATTGAAGCCGCGGTTTTCCGTGGTTATAGTCGTCATTGACGCCAGTGCGTCGAATTGCATGTGTGATTGCTCGGGAACGTTTCGCATCACACCGGTAATCTTGAATTCTTTGTCGCGGAATCTGATCGAATTGCCTACCGAACTCTCGACATCAGGAAAAAATAAAAGTGCAGTCTTCTCCGTAATCACCATGGAATACGGGTGATCGAGGGCAGTTTCGCGATCACCAATAAGCAATTCGAAATCAAAGATATCAAGGAAGGTACTATCTACCGTCGCAAGATACGGAAGCAGGAACCGATTGTCATCCCGCGCCACCATCTGTTTTGGGCGGCACATGAACCGCGTGTAATTGACGACCTCAGGGAACTCCTGAAGTAACGCCGGCCCCATTCCTGGCATCGATAAAGCCACCTTCTGGACATTGGTCCCCGTGAAATTTTGAACCTCATTGAGACGGTAGATGTTCTCATGTGAGCGATGCATTTTGTCAAATGAACGCTCATCATGGATAAACAGGAAGATCGCGATACACGCCGCGATGCCTATCGCCAGGCTAAAGACGTTGATGAAAGCATACAGCGGACTTTGGCGAATACTCCGCAGCGCAATGGTCAGGTAATTTAACAGCATACCAACGAGGGTTTATTGGTGGAGACTCCGGGAGTGAAGATTCGTTACGGAAGTTACCAAAAAAATCTTCACTCCCCCAATTCCCCCCGCCGCGCTCTATGGCGCCTGTTATGCGTCAAGCACACGTACCGGGTCAGATGTTTATTCCTCCCGAAACTTCAATGCGCTGGCCATTGATCCACCTTGCCTCTTCCGTACAAAGAAATGCAACGACGCCCCCAATATCATCGGCATAGCCAACGCGACCAAGTGGACTGAGTCCGGAAAGCGTTGCCTTCATCTGCGGATTATTACGTATCGCGGCATTGTTGAAGTCGGTTTCAACCGGTCCGGGTGCAACCACATTCGCACGTATTCCACGGTTTCCATACTCTTTTGCAATGTACTTCGCGAGCACTTCGACCGCACCTTTGAGCGATGCATACACGGAGTATCCCGGAACACAAAACCGTGTGGTACCTGTGGATATGAAGATTACTCCCCCGCCATCATTCATTACCGGAAGCGTCTGCTGGGTGAGAAAATAAACGCCTTTGTAGTGAATGTTCAACAGTTCATCAAACTTCTCCTCCGTGACCTGAGCGACGGGAATCGTGGCGCCTGTGCCGGCATTGTTGATGAGATAGTCCACCGATGACACATTCCATTTCTTTTGAAGCGTTTCCTGCAACTTATGGATGAAGGGACCGACGTTCTGCGGAGACGTCATATCAAGTTGAAGCGCGACCGCCTCGCCTCCGCCCTCTGCGATCATGGAAACTACTTGTTCCGCTTCAGCCTTGTTTGTGTTATACGTAAGTACGACATGAACATTCCGGCGGACAAGTGCAAGTGCCATTTCTTTTCCCAGTCCACGGCTGCCGCCGGTGACCAATGCAATTTTTGAAGACATACTGTGTTGTTTTAGTTTACGCTCCAAAAATCGGCATACCCGAAGGTTCGGGCATGGTCACTACTTCAGAATCAAATGGTCACTAGTTCAGAATCTGATACCGGGTGCGGTACTGGCCAGGCGTAATTCCGGTGAAACGTTTGAAAAACCGCGTGAAGTTGGAAGGATCATATGTCAGCCGGCGAGCGATTTCGGCAATCGGTTCATTTGAAGAAATCAGTAATTCCTGCGCCGCAGCAAGCAGGCGGGATTCGTAAAGGTCGCATGGAGACCGCTTCAGCACCTGAGTCAGCGTATTGCTAAGATGTCTGGGATGGATGTGCAGTAAGTCGGCAAAGTCACGCACCTCGAACGTGCGGTCTACCCGTCCTGCTTTCAGATCTTCGATATGACGATCAAGTTCGGCAAGGTATTCTGTGACGATTGCCTCAGGGCGGGTTGTATAGGTTGTTTGCAGGTTCATTTCGGATGCACGGTTTTGGTTTGAGTCGTAGAACTTTGGAAAATATTGCAGGGTATCAACGGCCATTCTTGTAACGACGCGGAATAACCCGGCGCTTAGGATACAACGGGCTTACCGGCGGCCACATCATGATGAGCCCCCATGACGGCATCATGACACAGGTCGCAGACGAAGCCTGCCTCAAGACCTGATCTTGGATCATCGTTTACGTGAACTGACACGCATTCCGGAAGTTTCAAACGCTTCCGAATCGCGTTCGTGTCCAGCAGACAATCGTAATATACCCATTCGCGGCAGTTTTCAGACCAGGGCTGACCCCGAAAGGTCTCGCGGATGCCGCGTTGTTTCAGCTCCGCGTCAAGACTCGAAAGATGTTCGCACATTTTATGTTCAGTTTGGCAATTTTCAATTTGATTGAGATTGTTCATAGCTGGCAAACATGACAATCCTTGCGTTCCTATCGCGCCGTTGCGCCCTTGCGGTGAAAATAGGCAGGACCATGACCCAATAGCAAACTGCAAATTTGTTCAATTTAAATTCTATCTTGCATCCGATACTTGAATATGACACAAGTTCATCCGCCATTCAGCATGTCTGCCGGAATAATTGCCTAGACGCCGTATCGAAAGATACGTGCGATCCCCTCAACAATTATTTCTGAAACCAGTCCGGATATCCTCCGGCAGAAACCTTTATTATCAAATGGCTACACTTGAACAATTGGGGTGGAACGATTTCCACCAAAAATCTCAATTCAATATCAATCAACGATCAAACCAGCAAGGTCACGAACCCGCGCGCGTTACTTCCGTCAGAGGGTTCCGGTATCATCTCGTCTCCGAACGGGGCGAACACGAAGCCGAACTCTCGGGCAAGCTATTGTACAGCACCGAAGCAACAGATCTGCCCGCTGTGGGCGACTGGGTTGAATTTATTGATTATGGCAACCTGGCGGTGATCGTTTCGGTTCTGCCACGCAACACTGAGCTGTCACGCAAACGGCCGGGAACAACGACGGGGAAGCAGCTAATCGCCGCAAATGTCGATGTTGCGTTAATAACACAGGGTCTTGACCAAAACTTCAACGTAATGCGTCTGGATCGATACATTGTCCAGGTACAGGCATGTAGAATTATGCCGGTCATTGTTTTGAATAAATCTGATCTCATAAGTTCCACGGAACCGTTCATCCAGGCTGTGCAAACACTGGGGCGCAACATTCCGGTTTATTTTGTGAGCGCAACGACCGGCATGGGTATTAGTGAATTGCTGTCGGATCTTAGTCCACGCAAAACATACGTTCTCATTGGTTCGTCCGGCGCCGGGAAGAGTTCAATCCTTAATGCGTTGACTGGGAGCACAGGGCAAAAAACTAACACACTCAGCATTGCAAATGAAAAGGGTCGCCACACTACAACAAGACGCGATCTGTTTCTTCTTCCGGGCGGGAGCATCTTCATCGATACCCCCGGTATGCGGGAGTTTGGCCTTACGGCAGACGAATCCACCGGGACACATGGTAGCTTTCCGGAGATCGATCGCATTGCGGCAGACTGCCGGTATAGCGATTGCCGCCATGAAGGTGAACCGGGGTGTGCGGTTTTGGATGCTCTGAATTCAGGCGAGCTCTCACACCAGGCGTATGCGAGCTGGCTGAAACTTGTGAAAGAACAGCGGCGCTTTCAGGTGAGCGCGGAGGAAAGAAAACGCATGAATAGGAGCTTCGGCAAGATGGCACGCGAAGGGAAGGTTTTTCGAAAGCGGAACAAATATTAACGGCAGGTGCTTCATAAGTTTAGCCAGCACATTCAAGCTCTTTCCGTGCTACCGAGCTTATCTGTTTCGAAAGTGAACCGCGACCAGGTTCAACAAACGTGTCGCTGCGTCAATGGCTGCAAAATCGACAAACACCAGATCCCTGTCGTGTTTACGAACCACCTTCGTCGTCACATTTCCACACCACGCCAAGGAAGAGGCTGTTTTCCAAAAAATCGTAATAATCATAACCCTCAGGAAGGGACACTTCATGACCATTTTTATCATAAATGATAAAGGCCGTGAGGCAGGCGGGATCTGTTGACGCCAGAAAATAGACCACCTGACCTGCCCAGAAATACTGGCGCAACTCCGGATTGCAACTGCAGCTCTCAATTTCGTTGACCATCTGCAGCATCGCGGGTGATACCTGGCCTCCTTCATCATTTGATTCGCACGATAACAATGGGGTGAGAACAAGTGTCACAAAAAAGATCCGTTCAATTAGCCTTTTCATAGAATGAATTTAAGGTAGAATGTCCCAAAAACCATAAAGGATCAAACGCCTCCGTCATTAACCTACAATATCAGACCCCGCCAATCCCGTTTTGGTTGGAAACAACACATAAATGTTCCCGACGCAATACTTCCCGTACCGCGAAGGGACCCTGCAACTATATCCGGGGCAACACTCAGCCTTTCCCAGTACGGGGCTTGACTGGACAAGGACTGGACAAAGACTGGACAAACCGTGGAGCAGGCAGGCAGCGTCAGGATACTTTCGGTACCCTTGCCGTGATGAATGATAGTCACATTTCCTCACATCGGTACTTCGGTGATGCTTGTCATAACATGATTGAAAACTTCATAATTGGTAACCTGACACTTTTGCAATAAATTCAAAAGGGCATTTTAATCAAATGAAAGGATTGCAATG
>CBKWFZ010000226.1:0-6212 GCA_966673785.1 uncultured bacterium | reverse complement strand
TCTTCACTCCCGGTCCGTTGTAGTGATCGACGACATCCATCATCACCAGGGAATGGAAGCCGCATGGAACACGATCCGGATGTATCGGGAAGTTGTTGTGAGCATCGACCTTTTCCGGGCCGGAATTCTGTTCTTTGATCCTTCATTGAACAAACAACACGTTGTAATACAGGTATAATCCTTGAATTACGAAGCTGGATGCCTTATTTTTGCGAACCATTATCCAGATTATGAACGAAGCGAATCCTAACCCGGCTCCCAGAAAGAACAACACCAAGACAGTGATCATTATCGCGCTGATGGCGGTGGTGATTATCGTTCAGTTTATTAAGATCGTGCTCGACTCCAAAGAGCGGAATCAGGTCGTTACGGTGCTTACGTCTACGGAACAGGAACTGGCCACCACCCGGCAGCGCATGTCGGAGATCCGTGATGAACTGGACGCAAAGATTGCCGAAGTCGAGAAACTGGGGGGTAACGTGGCCGATCTCGAAAAGGCGAAGGCCGAACTGGATATGGAGCTGAAACGGGCGATTCGCGCAACAGGCAAGGAAATCAAAACCCTTAAGGACAAGGTGGAAGGATATGAGCTCCTGCTCCGGAACAAGGACGATGAGATCGCGAAACTTAAGCTGGTAAACACGGAGCTTTTAAGCGAAAATCGGAATCTGAAAACGCAGCAAAATCAATTGGCGGACACGATAACGCAGTTAAACCAGTCAAAACAGGAATTGGCCAGCAAGGTGGCCATTGCGTCGCAGCTGAAGGCGGAAAACATCAGTATTGTGGCGCTCAACGACCGTGGCAAGGAGCGGGATTCCCCGTTCCGGAGCCGCCAGATAAGCAAGCTGAAAGTGGACTTCAACCTCGCTGAGAACGAGGTTGCCCCCATCGAGGGTAAAAAAATCATGATCCGGGTACTCGACGAGAACGGGCAGGTCCTTTTTGACGTGAACCGGGGCTCGGGCACTTTCATGTACAACGGGAAAGAGGAATTTTACACGGCTTCCCAGGAGATTCTTTTCGACAATACCCGCCAGAAACTGAGCTTTTTATACGATAAAGGTTCGGAATATGCCGAGGGTGACTACGTCCTGGAAATTTATGCAGACGACTACAAGATCGGCAGCGGTCAGTTTACGGTAAAATAGGGCGATTTCGGCCGGTTTTTGGCGATTCAAAGTAACTATGAGGGGAATTTTCAGGATTCCCTTTCTTTTTCTATTTTTGCAGCCTTAAAAATTCAAAAACACAATTATGAACAATTACGAGACGGTATTCATTTTAAATCCCGTTTTGTCTGAAGATCAGGCAAAGGATACTGTCGATAAATTCGTGAATGTGTTGAAAAAAGCCAATGCGGACATTTTGAATGTTGAGCAGTGGGGCCTCAGGAAGATGGCCTATCCGATCAACAAGAAATCGACCGGCTTTTACAACATGCTCGAGTTTAAGGCAGATCCGACGGTAATCAACACCCTTGAGACAGAGTACAGAAGGGATGAATCAGTAATGCGTTTTCTGACCACAGTGCTGGACAAGCATGCCCTTGCCTACAACGAAAGAAGAAGGAAAGGCGAGTTCAACAAAGGAAACAAGAAAGTAACTAAAAAATCTGAGGAGTAAGCGCCATGACACTGATGAACGAACCCATAAAGCGTGCAGAGATCAAACCGAAATACTGCCGTTTCAAGAAGAATGGTATCAAGTACATTGACTATAAGGATCCGGATTTCCTGCTGAAGTTCATTAATGAACAGGGTAAGATCCTCCCCCGCCGTTTGACGGGAACCAGTCTGAAGTTTCAGAAGAAGGTGGCACAGGCCGTTAAGCGCGCCCGTCATCTGGCAATTTTGCCGTATGTTGGAGATTCTCTCAAGTAACTGTTCACCTAAACGCAGAACATCATGGAAATTATATTAAAGCAGGACGTAGCGGGGCTCGGATACAAGAACGACATCGTGAAGGTAAAAGCCGGATATGGCAACAACTACCTCATCCCCAACGGGTATGCGCTGATTGCAACGCCGTCGAACCGCAAGGTGGTACAGGAGAACACACGCCAGGCAGCCCACAAGGCGGCAAAGGTAAAGCAGGATGCAGAGGCGCTTGCTCAGAAGATTGGCGACCTTACCATTGAAATCGGAACAAAGGCCGGAGAAACCGGTAAGATATTCGGAGCTATCACAGCACTTCAGATCGCCGAAGCGCTCAAGAACAAAGGTTTCCAGATCGATCGGAAGAAGATCGTATTGAAGGAAACGCCGAAACAACTGGGCACCTACAGCGTCACACTTGACCTCCACAAGGAAGTAAAGCATGAGATCAAGGTGAATGTTGTTTCCGAGTAGTCCCAAGTTTTTATAAACCGTTGAAGCCACCCGTCAATTGCGGGTGGCTTTTTTTGTTGAATTGTTCAATAGGTTCTATTCCACTGTTATCGTGAGGGTTTCGCTTGCATTACTTCCTTTGCTAGTTGTGTGCGTAACGCTTTGTGCGCAGCAGTTTCCAATTCGACGACTCACCGTAGAAGATGGTCTCGGACATTCCATTGTTTACCGCACGACTCAATCTTCAGACGGATACATTTGGTTCTCCACCGATAACGGTCTAACGCGTTACGACGGTGCGACCTTCAGAAATTTCACGACCGCGGACGGCCTTCCATCAAACTTCATCTTTGATGTAGTGGAGTGGAAAAATGAGATGTATATATGCACACTGGGGGGCGGTATCCGAAAGTACGTTGAAGGAAAGTTTATTCCAGCTTTTGACTCTTCATACCAAATGCCCTTGCATCCTGTTGAGTTGAGGATTTCGGAGCAGTTTGTCACAGCCATCGACCGATTCAAAGCGTTGCATATTCTGATGGGTAATAGATTTGAAAAAATCACAAACAAACACCTCGGCCTCGTCTCCACAGAGCCATTGCATTTCTTTAATGTCGAAATACACAATAACGTTGCACTTATTTCAAGCAGTAAAGGGCTATATGTTTTTTCAAAAGGACAATTCAACCGAATACCACTTAACCTCCCATTGATCGACCCATTCATTTGTCGAACGGAACGAATTGATGAAAATACCATCCTTATCGTTATTGAAAAACATCTGATTGAGTACAATCTAAAAACCAATACACACCGGATTCTGATTAAGGATGAATTCTTCTCGCGATACACCAGGCTCATTATAGATAAAGAAGGCAGCATCTGGATCTCCACGGTGGATGGCAATCTGTTCTTCATTCGCCGAAGGCCGGACCAGCTGCCCACGCTCCATTTGCTTGGCGGAATTGTTTTGAACGACATATTTGAGGATCGCGAAAATAATGTCTGGCTGAGCACCTACGGTGAAGGAGTATGGCTTGTTCAGTCCACCCATGTGCGCAACTTACCGATCAAGGGCTACATCGTCTCTGACCTCACAGTAGATCCAGCTACGAACGAGATTCTAGTTGCAACTGTGAATGCAGGAATCAAAGTATTTCGGCAGGATGCCGGAAGATTTCTCAATGAGGTTGAAACCAATTCAATAAAATCGAGATTCGCCTGTAATACTTTTCTTGGGCCTTTAGTCAACCCTGGCGACGGGTCACTTTTTATGGGCGGTGGGCATACCTTGTACAGAATATCCGGGAACCACATTGACTCGGTACTGACGCCAAATCCGGTCACTTCCGTCTATTTTCAGCCCAGCAGGAACCGTGTCTGGATCGGCTGTCGATTCTTCCTTGGATACTGCGGCAGAGATCTAAGGAACATAGTGCCAATACAGCAGGGGCAGAACTATGTCATCAGGACCATCTCCGAACTGCCGGATGGCAAGATTATCCTGGGAACAGACAAAGGCCTGCTTATGGAAAAAGCAAAAGACGTGTTTGCGAAAGTCCCGGCTGACTCGTCGCTGCGGAATGCGGACGTCAACGCCCTATTTTTTGACCGCTTCCGAAACGTGCTATGGGTAGGCACGAATAACGGATTGGCTCGGTTTCGGGATGGAGAATTGAGTCTCGTAAACAGCCCGATGACCCAAATCCGATGCAATGCGATCACGCAAGACAAATCAGGAAATTTGTATATCGGCTCAGTGAAGGGACTGATCTTCTTTGACGGAACTACATTTGAAGTCCTGACCACGCGGGAAGGACTCTCGCAGTCTAATATTGTCAGAGTCAGCTTTGATCCCGATCAAAATCTACTCACACTCCTCGCTCCAAATTCAGTTTCTACCATCGACGCTGTCCATCTTCCCGCTTTCCTTCAATTTGAATTGCCGGATATATTGATAGAGGAAGTGCGTACGCCTAACGAAAGAATCCGGCGTCCAACGAGCCCTATCAAATTTAACACTGGCGTTAAGCAACTTAACATCAGGTTCAGCACGCCTCAAATACGCAATCGCGACAAAGTCGCCTACAGTTATCGTGTAAACGAAAAAGAATGGACCGATTTCAGAGGGAACGAGATTACCCTTCATTCGCTTCCAGTCGGAGATATGACAATATCAATACGAGCCTACAAGGTGAATCACCAGAACGAGGCAAAAGTCCTCAATCTTGCAATGTTTATTCCACCACCGTTTTACTATGAGTGGTGGTTCATTACCATTCTTGCTGTGGCATTCTTGTTATTGCTTGCTCTGGTGGTAATCTCGTATTCGCGTAACAGAAATGAGATGCTTCTTGAAGAAAATAAACGTCTGGATCTTGAGCACAAAGCGCTGAGGAACCTACTTAATCCACATTTCTTATACAACGCGATTAACTCAATTCACGCGTTTATTCTTCAAAACGACCAGAAGCAAACACTTGGCTACCTCTCCAAATTCTCTCAACTTGTCAGACTGAATCTGGAACTTCTTTCCAGCGATAAGGCCACACTCGACAAAGAAATCAAGAACATTAGCCTGTATCTCGAATTCGAGAAACTCCGATTCGACGAAAAATTGAACTATCAAATCGAAATTGACCCCCAACTCGTGCAATCCGAAACGACTGTTCCTTCGTTCATCATTCAGCCTTTTGTCGAGAACGCTATATGGCACGGGTTGCTTCCAAGAAAGGAGGGCGGCCGCCTGGATCTGTGTATCAGCAGACGATCAGATGCCATACTCGTAACCATCGATGACGATGGAATCGGTATTAATGAATCCTTAAGACATCCTAAGGCCGAAATCGACAAAAAGACTTCAATGGGCATTAAAGTCCTTCGGGAGCGTTTCGAACTGCTGCGCAAGGTAAATCCCGGATATCAAATTGCCATCGAAGACAAAACTGATTTGCCTGGCGAAACGACTGGAACCGGCACGCGGGTTACAATAACGATTCCATTGTAAATGGCGTGCCGTCCTTCAGAAACTGCCTGCGATCACAGCTTGTATCGAACGAAAGCCTCCATCGCCTCGTATTCGGCGAGTCCCAGCTGATTGTAAGCATTGGCAGTTGCATGATTGCGATCCTCCGCACGCATCCAGAATTCACGTTTGTCGCTTCCCGGAAACATCGCGCTATCCTTTTGCGACTGGTGCTTGAAGACGGCGCGGCGCTTACGCATTAATTCGTCGGGGCTGAGCGGCACGGCCATTTCGATCTGATCGATATCCCACTCCTGCCATGCTCCGCGATAAAGCCATACCCAGCAATCCTTCATCCAGGCGCGTTTCTTCAAACGATTCAACGCTTCAATGATCGCCGCAAGACACACGCGATGCGTTCCGTGCGGATCGGACAGGTCTCCGGCAGCGTAAACCTGGTGTGGCTTAACCTGATCCAGTAATTCAACGATGATCCGGATATCTTCTTCGCCCAGCGGTTTCTTCTTCACAGCCCCTGTTTCGTAAAAGGGCATATCCAGAAAGTGCATTTGTTCGTCCGGGATTCCAACGTAACGTCCACCCGCTTTTGCCTCTCCCCTTCTTATCAGCCCTTTGATCTTCAGCACCTCGTCACTGTCAACCTGCCCGGGCCCCTTTTTCTTTAATGACTGAACAATCTTCTTATAGAACTTCGCTCCATCCGCCTTGCTGAGGCCAAACTGATCGTTGAAATCGCGAACGAAATCAGCGAAGCGGATCGCATCATCATCAAACACGGCAATATTACCCGAGGTTTGGTAGGCCACGTGGACTTCATGGCCCTGGTCAACCAACCGGATGAATGTTCCGCCCATTGAGATCACGTCATCGTCGGGATGTGGCGAGAAGATAATGAC
>CBKWFZ010000225.1:0-6237 GCA_966673785.1 uncultured bacterium | reverse complement strand
CGAACCTGAATGAGAATGTGGTTTGTTTCACGTGTCAGGGAACCGGTTTTGGTGCGCATGGCGAAATTATCAGCGGAACAACACGCGAATTGAAAGTCAGAATACCTGTTACTCCACCGAACAGTACAGGGATTTCGATTTTTACGCAGAATCTCGGGACACTCAATTTCCCGTTTGAAGTCAGATAGATTTGATCCTGACAATGCTTTTTATTATCTACAGGGATCCAACATCTTTCCCGGTTGCGCGACGCTGATCAAAATTGTAGTTTTGACTGTTACCGAAGTCATCCCGTGCCTTCTCTGTGCCTTCTGTGATTTCTGTAAGCATGATGAGGATCTCACAGAAATCACAGAAAACCACAAAAAGAAAGACAAAAATGCGTTAGAACGTTCCGTGTATTCTCCGTGGCTTCAGTGAATTCTGTGTGCGATTAGGAATCTCACAGAAGTCACAGAAAACCACACAAGGAAAGGTGAAGTTGAGAACGATAATAAAGACTTATGAGCAACGAGGTGAACTACAACATCCCGAAAAACGCAAGGATAGGGCACGTGCACCTTAAGGTTGCCGACCTCCGGCGCTCCCTGGACTTCTACTGTGGGCTTCTTGGGTTTGAACTCACAACGACCTACGTGGTACAGCAAGAATGCTCCACCGGCTCCCAGACACAGCGTTGGACTCTTTCACACCGCCATAGTGTACCCGACGAGGAGAGATCTTGCAACGATTCTTGCGAGACTCCGGGACGCTCATTATCCGCTTACAGGCGCCTCCGATCATGGTGTTTCCGAAGCGTTGTACCTGGATGATCCGGACAAGAACGGAGTTGAACTATATTGGGACAGACCGCAGGACCAATGGCCTAAAAAGCCGGACGGATCATTGGAAATGTTTACACTGCCCCTTGACCTTGATGATTTAATGCGTGAACTAAAATGACTGCCATGAAGATGCGACGCGCAAAGTTTCTTTCAGGAATATTCTCAATTGTCCCGTTATTCGCCTTCGGACGAGTGAAATCATTGTTCGACCCTCAGCCGGTCAAACCATTTCGGGTAGCTGCCGGTGAAACACGATTTGGAAAACATTTTAAGATGCGGGGCGTGACACTCAACACACTTGATCTGAAGATTTCAGGGCAGGACACCGGTAATGCAATGTCGGTTTTTGAACAAATAGGGGAGACTCCAAACGGCGGACCACCTCTTCACATTCACGTCGACCAGGATGAGTGGTTTTTCGTTACCGAAGGAGAATATTTATTTCAGTGCGGTGCCGACAAGTTTCGGATGAAAGCCGGCGACACAATTTTTCTTCCCAGGAACATGCCGCATGCTTTCGTTCAGCTGACGGAAAAGGCGCGAACAATCGTGTCGTATATGCCAGCCGGTAAGATGGAGGAATTTTTCGCGGTAACTGACCGCTGGACGTCGCCGCCATCTAAAGAGGTCATCGCTAAGACATTCGCAGATCACGGAATGAAGGTTGTTGGTGAGCCGCTAAAGGCAGAGGTGAAGTAATCGGTTTAAGTATAAGCCGCTTTCGATCGCGGATCATCAACCATTCGAGCTTCCCTCTCGTTAACATGCTGAATAGAGAACTCAAAATCAACCTTATGCATCGGAGTTTTTTTAAATACACAGTTTTGCTTTCGATAATTGTCCTGTACACTGGCGCACATGCTCAGGTCGAAAACATTACAAAGGAAAAGTGGCACTGGGGCAATCCGCTTAAGCAGGATACGACAGCGGGTTACGTTCAGGTAATTAAGGTTGACAATGTCCTTTATATCTCGGGAGCCGTTGCAACGGAGGTGACGCCCGCAGGAATCACGAACGTCTACCGCGCACTCGAACAGTCGTTGAAGAGCTTTGGCGCAACTTTCCAGCACGTTGTGAAAGAGAATCTGTACACTACTGATATCGAAGCGATGAAGAAGTTCAATAGCGCCAGAAAAGCTTTTTATAAAAACGACTTCCCTGCTGCTACCTGGATCCAGGTCACGAGATTGTATATGGCCGAAGCCAAACTGGAAGTTGAATTGGTCGCACATCTTCCTCCCGATTGAGCGAGTCCGGTTCTTTTTTGAACATCGTTCGCCCTTTCCGTTCCGGGATTTTAACGCTATTTTGTCGCTGTCATGAAAAGGATAACCGTCTTTTGCGGATCAAGTGCTGGAACCAACCACGTCTATCAGGAACATGCCCTCCTGCTCGGCACGACGCTCGCCAAAAAGGGGATAGAACTGGTATATGGCGGCGCAAGCGTTGGTCTGATGGGTTTGGTGGCTGATGGCGTGCTTAAGGGTGGCGGTAAAGTGATCGGTGTATTGCCGTATTTTCTCAGGACCAAGGAGATCGCTCACGATGGGTTGACCGAGCTTGTACTTGTGGAAAGCATGCACGAACGCAAGATGAAAATGAACGAGCTATGCGACGGAGTGATAGCACTTCCAGGCGGATTCGGCACCATTGAAGAACTTTTTGAAATGCTAACCTGGGCTCAACTCGGCCTTCATCAGAAACCAATCGGTATACTGAATGTTGACAGGTTCTACGATCCGCTTCTTGCATTTGTACAATCGATGGTCGACAAGGGTTTCCTGAAAGAGATCAACCGGAAGATGATCCTGGTCAGCGACAGCGTTGATGACCTGCTCCGTCAAATGGAAGAATACCGTGCGCCCGCCGTGCCGAAATGGATAAATATGGAACGATCGTGAAAGGCACCAGGTAGTAGGCGACTGCAAATGTTATTGACAATGAACCACGTCGAAAATAACACATTAGACAGCTTCAGGCTTGTTGGTCTGCGACTGGGTAAGAAGACCACCAACGAGAACGGACAATCCGCTGCAGATTGCGGGTATCTGTGGAAGAAATTTGAGGAGGAAGGGATCTTCAATCTGATCCCGGGTAAAAAGCGGAACGAAATATTGGCTGTGTATTTCGACTACGACGGCGACGAGACAAAACCGTTCTCCTATTTCATAGGCTGCGAAGTGGATCAGGAGATGCCAACTCCCGAGGGACTGAGCGAGTTAGTGATACCCGCTCAGCATTACCGGAAAGTACTCGCAAAGGGCGCAATGACCGGATGCATCACCGACGCATGGAAAAAAATCTGGAGTTCCGGAATAGATCGGCAATTTGGTTTTGACTTTGAAGTTTACGGTGCGAAAAGCAGTGACTGGAGTAATGCCGAGGTTGATATTTACGTCTCTGTCAATCGTGGTTCGGAATGAGTGACATCGGTTGGACCGGGTAATTTCAATAAAAACAAAATCGGACTATGAGACAAAAATTAAATCTGATCACACTCGGCGTGGACGACTTTGAACGTGCCGTGAGGTTTTACGAATCCGGACTCGGCTGGAAAAGATCGCCTAAAAGCGTCGACGGTCTCGCACTCTTCCCGTTGGGAGGCATTACCCTCGCGCTCCACCCACGGCAGGATCTTGCTGACGACACGACGCTTGCGTATCAGCCATCGGCTTTTGCCGGCATCACGCTGTCGTACAACACGAAGTCACAACAGGAAGTGGATGACGTTCTTGAACAAGTCCAAAAGCTAGGAGCAACAATCGTAAAGCCTGCCCAGAAAGTTTACTGGGGTGGCTACAGCGGGTACTTTAAGGACCTTGACGGATATTTGTTCGAGGTGGCGTTCAATCCATTCTGGGAACTTGATGAGAGCGATAATCTGGTCTTATGACCAATCCGGCAAACAAATTTTCTTTCACCTGACTTTATTTCCCGCCGTACAACACCTACTTTTAGTGAGTTTTGGTGATGGTTGGAACCACAACCTTTGGCCTGATAATCTTTCCTTCTATGGACAGGGTAAAAATCGTTGACTACTATCTTTCAAAAATTAACGACAGGAATTTCAACATTCTACAGGTACGGCAGGAACGAGAGAAACACTGTTTCCCGGAGGAGGAAATCAAGGTGGTCGTGCGATTAATCGACAATGCAATGCATCGGAAGCTGGCAGAGAAAGCTGCAACCGGTAACGCGAATCTCCAGGTATGGCTTGGAGGCGTCGTTACGTTGGCGGGCGTTGTGATTACCGTAGGTACCTACACAGGCCTGATCAATATGGGAAACTACTTTGTGCTCGCCTATGGACCGATTCTTGGCGGACTCGCGATAATGGTAGGTGGATTTGGCAAAGGTCGCGAACGTCGTGAGCTGTAGATTAACGTGCGTTACTTAAACGGAATCTTTACGATCCAATTTATATGATTTTCACATTCCTGAGTGGCATCGACTTAATGGGCGCGGTGGTTGTCATAGCCGTTCTGACAGCACTGGTGTTGGTTGTCTTTTCCGGTTCACGTCAACTGTTAAAGAGGTTTTTTCCTACCTTTTCCGATGGAAAGACCTTCCTCTTATCCGCCGTGTGCGTCTGGGTGTTCTTCCCTCTTGTATTTGCAGGTTTGTTCTACCTTGCAGCGTTTGTCCTGGGCAATAACAGCGAGGCAGAAACCTATGTCGATTATGTTGATGAAATGATACAACCCGGTGACAGTTGCAACGTGGCCCTTGGAGGCGTGCGATTTACGCGTGCATTAAACAACGCAGCGAGCAATGCGCGCATTGACGGAGCGAAACTGATTCTCGGCGCGAAAGCAGGAACGGACTATTTCAATTCTCCCGATGAAAGCGCTGCAAGTCACACGGCGCCAGTCCTTCTTGTGGGAATTGATAACGCGAAGCCATTTACGTTCACAACAAAACTCACGCCGGTTCATGACGCCACTTACGATGCGGGGGCCGTTTACCTTTACTATGACGATGATCTTTGGCACAAGTTCGCATTTGAAAGGGATGAACGTGGAAGGAGGCGGATAGTTACCGTCAGAACATCCTTCACATCCGACGATAATAATCACGACGTCATTACGCAGTCGTCGGTTTATCTGAAGATATCTTCAAACGGAAAGATGATTGGATTTTACTATTCTACCGACAACCTTTCGTGGAACCTGGCCCGCCTTCACCGCAATGAGTACCCTGAAACAATATGGCTTGGCGTCAGTTCGCAGTCGCCGACAGGCAATGGCAATACCACCACATTCGAGGACTGCAGTCTTGTCCATGTCAGCGTCGCCGATTTCCGGAGCGGTGTCTGATTTCTGAAGGTCGT
Organism: uncultured bacterium; assembly: GCA_966673785.1. Taxonomy (GTDB): domain Bacteria; phylum Bacteroidota; class Bacteroidia; order Cytophagales; family Cyclobacteriaceae; genus Ohtaekwangia. The sequence goes on along the minus strand of CBKWFZ010000225.1, from coordinate 1,083 downwards.
TAAAAATTGAATTTGTATATTTCATTTCAGATGGCGGAAAGAATCGATAACGATCACGCCGCCGTTGGGCGCTATCGTTAATAAATCTGATGAGCCGGAATTTTTACACATATGCGATTCTGATTGCTGTCGTGGCCATCGCCACAGGCGTAACACAAGGTATGCTTTACCTTTCGCTGGGCTCGCGGTTCTACGAAGTTGATGTGATCTTTACGTGGATTATTTTTACAGCGGCACTGGGCGTTGTATTCGATGTCATCATGATGCGGTATTACTGGGAACGAAGGTTTCTCGCGAGTTTCTGGTCCTTTGCGTTCGTTCCCGTGCTTCAGGTGATTCATGCCGCTGTCATCTGCTGGATCATCAGAACCCATGAGATTTCCGTATTGTTCATCGTGGTAACCCTCGGTTTGATTCTCGCCCAGATGACCCATTCGGTCACCCTTCTGGTGTCCCGGGCGCGAAGTCGCCGTTGGTTGATGGTGACCGGTGCGTACAGCCTGCTGCACAGCGTGGTTCTTATCTTCGTGTTCGTCCGCGCGTTCACTTCACTCGGTGCGCGCGTTAACGGCAGCCTTGAACGTGTCGATCAATGGGCGGGTCTGGCCGCGGCTTTAATTCCTGCCTTCTTTCTCCTGAACTTCGTGTCGGAACGCCGGGCAACGCCGGAAAATCCGGAATCTGCCCATTACGCGACCGCCGGAGCTGCATATGCGTTTCTGACCGCAATAACCTGTTTTGTAATTTTCAGTCCGAAGCTTGTGATACAAGGCATTGCTGCATCGAAAGACGCACACGGCATTTCGGCATGGGCAGAAGAAGTAGCCAAACCGTTTGACGCCGGGATCTTTGTAAACGCTGACGGCGACTCGCTCCGGTACCGGCTACTGGTACCGTTGGACTACGACTCCGGCGGAAAGTATCCGCTGGTCATCGCGCTGCACGGGAGTTCGGGCTGCGGCACCGACAACGCCAGGCAGATAGCAACGACGCTGCCGGCATTATGGCTTTCGGAACCTGAGAACCGGACGCGATATCCGGCATTCATTTTCGTGCCGCAGTGCCCGGAACATTGGTGCTGGG
>CBKWFZ010000224.1:0-6239 GCA_966673785.1 uncultured bacterium | reverse complement strand
GGAATAACGCGTTCGAATGCAAGCTTTGCTTCCGGTGATGTTGGTTTGGACCGGTTGCACGCGGCAAGCAAAACTATGAGAATAACGAAAACGGCGTTTTGATAATAGAGGCGGGTCTGGTTTAGAAAATGCATAGGTAGAAATGTTTTAGCGAGTCGAATGTAAAAAATTTATCGCTTACGTTTTCCGTCCGCAACAAGTTTTACGAACATACACTGTCACACATTACACACGCACAAGCACACCATATCGCGGTAAGAATTCTGTCGTTGCTTCGCCGGAAGGAAACAGAGCCTGGCGGGGAAAATAAACCGAGCGCATTGCGCTAGTTCGCGCCATTTTCATTTGAGCGCTTCCGGAACTCCTTTGGTTTGTCGAGGGTGAATACGCGGGAAATCGTGAAGCCAAACCGGATGTCACCACCCCAGAAGTCACCGACGGTTTCCGCGATGTAGGTTCGCTCAGTCATGCCGGTGGAGTTCGTTACGTTCAACTGAAATACGTGTCCGCCCGTCTCGATATCAAAACCGATCGCGAGCGAATTGGTTGTGCCGGGAAGTTGATACGCGGGAATCTGGTAGTAATACTCGGCGTTGAGACTGATCCGGCGTGACAGCTTGAACCTGCCTCCGGTGCCGATTGAGAACAGGTCGTTTGGGTCTTGCGCACCGGGGACGAGGTTGTAGTGCACCATCGTTGGCATTAGCTGGACGGAAATTCCTTCGCTTAACTTCGAACCCAGCAGCAACTGGCCGCAATAAAACATCCTCGAAGTATTATAATTTTCGCGCGTCGGATCATCAAACGGGATCGTGTTGTACATCATCGAAGCAAAACCACTTACTGTCACCGGCGAACCACCTTTTGCCTGGCGTACGAACTTGAACTTTGTAAAGCCGTCGAGTTGCTTCTGGTAGGTACTGCGGCCAATGCCAATCATCCAACGCTTCGAAAGCCCGTAATCGAGACCGAGGCGCATCGTCGCCTGATCGAGGCCAAAGAATTCGTCGATCCCCGAATTCAGAAATCCAAAGCGGTGACTGATCCGAAAGTCCAGAACCCCGCCGGCGACATTCTCCACCGAATGCCCGTTCACGATGCGCGTCGTCTTGAATGTGGCGGTCGTATAATCGGGGACGTCCGACTTGCGCGTCTCCTCCTCGAGCATGTCCATCAGATCATTCTGTGCTGCGACAACACCACTGCTAAACAGCAGGGCAATTACTGCCAAAGCACGGAACAGGAAGTCACGACTTGGGCTCATACCGGCAATTAACCTTGATATCGATTTTTTCGGAGATCTTCTCCGCGACGAGCGCAGGACGTTCCACATCATAGTCTTTCAGTAGAATCGTAAATGTCGACGACACGGTTATTTTTCCGTTCTCGGATGTTACGGTACCATTCGCCGTAATGTGCCGCCTGACACCATGGATCGTAAGGTCTCCCTCGACGGTTGCGGGCCATGAGCCATTCGTGCTCAACTTCATTGTAGGGATGTTGACGATCCTGCCCTGAAACGTTGCTTTTGGAATCTTCGCCGACTCCATGTAATTCTCATTGAAGTGTTCTTCCATAAGCGCTTTTTCGAACTTAAAGCTCTTGATCAGCACCGCGAATACGAGCTCACCGGTGCCGGCATTCAGTATGCTGCTGACTTCGTTATTGACCGCCTCAATATTTTCAATCGGCGTTGTTGAGAAGAAAGAGACCTGACCGCTTCGTGTCATAAAGATATCCTGGCCGTGGCCCACATTGAGTGCGACAACAGCACAAGCGATGAGGAGTGTCGTTTTCATGAAAGTTTTGTTTAATCCGTTGTTCAATTTCCCGGCGATCCTGCCGTGATCCAGTTTTCAATTACCTGTATCCTGCACGCCGACAGTTTTGATCCGTTCTTTGGCATTGGCGAGAAACCTCCGGTAGATTTGACAGACCCGAGAAGACTGCCGTTGTTCACGTGTTTGATTGTTTCGGTGTACGTATCAAGACGAATGCCTCCTGAAGCGAAGTTACCGGAATGACAGGTATTGCAATACGTATCGAGTATTGGTTTGACGTCGGTTTCAAACAGCGGATTAGTCACGGGCGTGCAGTTGGTTTCCGGGTAAAGTACTTCCTCCTGGTCGTAGTAGCACGATGCTGTCAGCGCCATCATCGTCATGAAGAAGACGCGTATGATGAAGGGCCCGGTCGTGGATGAAGTTGTCATAAGATGTTCAATTTTGCGGCGCACCGGCATCTGTCCAATTGCTGATCTGCGCGATCTCACAATCCGAAAGCTTCCTTCCCTGGGGCATTGGCGTGTATCCGCTGGCATGGCTCACCGTACCGTAGAGGCTTCCGTTCAGCGCCTGGGCTTTCACTGCCGCATAGCTGCCGAGGTCGACGCCTCCCTGGAGGTTCCCGGCCTGGTGGCATCCCACACAATTACGCTCCATGATCGGTCCTATCGTCAGGCTGTATGAAAACTGCTCCGGGTCACAGTAGCAATTGCAGTCCGTCGTATTCAGGGCACCCTGATTTATCCAGAGAGCAATCGAGTCCTTCTGCGCCTTCGTCAGACTTCCATCGGGAGGCATCAGGTCTTCGCCTGAGGCAAAGAGCACTTTATAAAGTTTGCTTTCATTGGCATCGCCTGGTTTGATTCCGCGCTTGACAATGTTCGCATAGCTATCGAGAACATAATCCTCCTCGCGCGTCGTCGCATCATGACAGCCGCTGCGCGCGCATGACGACTGGAAGATCGGAAGCACGTTGCTTTCGAAACATACCTTGCCGTTAGTCGTACAACCCGGATCGACAGGAACGGTTCCTTCGTCTTCAACGAGGAAAGGCTCGTGCGTACAGGATACGACCAGCGAGATAACGGCAACCGTCACCGCTGCCAGGCGGAAGACTACTCGAGACATGAACGGTGACCGATGTTGTTTCATTTCTGCGGATTTGGTTTGAATAGTATTGCATCAGTGACGACCACGTCGGCGAGGTATCCTTTGCAGATGCCCTTGATGACAACGTCATCTCCGCGGGTGAATGAGTCGTCTCCGGACATGCTGCACGCTACTCCGCCGAACGGATCACCAGTTTCGAGGACGACAACTAACCGCCCCTCCTGGTTCTTGCTGATGTCGGCAACCTTGCCGCTGACTGCGACCACCTTGTCGAGATACCGCAGGTTGGCCTGCGCTTCATTCGTCACGAACTCATCAAAGATTGCTGCGGCCGATATGTTTATACCGCTTTCATCACGCACGTCCCTGTGCGGTTTGTTGTACACGAAATACATAATGAACGCAGCGGCAACCATAACAACGACGGCGGCAACCAGAATCTTCTTCATCAGGTGGAGATTTTTTTCACGGGTATCGCAACCCCGGTACGAAGAAACACTACTGCTTTGAAAACATTCTGAATAGATTCTGTAGACAATCTGAAGACTGATCAGAAAGTCAATGAAAAAATGTGTTGTCTTTCCCGGTACTCGTAGTCAAGCTGATATCCGGATACTTCAGCGATCTTCTTTGCAATTGACAGCCCGAGGCCACTTCCCGGGGTTGATCTTGATTCCCGGTGAAACCTGTAAAAAACCTTCTCCGGATTGCTTATTTCGTCGCCGGAATTACTGATGGAAAGCGTATTTCCTTTGTGAACAATGTTTACTTCGCCGCCATCGCTGCAATAGCGTGTCGCGTTGGAAACAAGATTTCCGACCATAACCTCGACGAGATCCGGATTTCCTGTTATTAATGGATTATCCGAGTATGACTTCCGAAGGCGGATCTGCTTTTCACCGCGATGGCGTTCAAAGTTATCGAGCGCCGTATCGAGAATTTGATGAAGGTTCACGGGTTTTCTTTCAATGAACTGGCGATTCTCAATCTTGCTAAGCAATAGCAGATTCTTGCTCAAACGTGACATGCGGTCGGTGTTCGCCAGCAATGCTTCCACCAATTCGGCTTGTTCCTGTGTGAGCTCCCGGGTTTGCGCAAGCAGTTCCAGTTTCGTGCGACAGATCGCCAATGGCGTCTGCAGCTCATGCGACGCATTCTCCGTAAACTCTTTCTGATTCAGATAAGCCTCGCGGCTTTTGAGGATCAGCTGACCGATGGTTTTTGTCAGTTCCCGGAGTTCGGCAGCCGGCGGGTACGGAAAGGCAGGGACGGGGTCAACGCCGATGCGGTAGTCACGAAGCCGGCGCATGATCTCATAGAACGGTATCCATATTCGCTTCGAAAGGTAGCGGTTGATGAACACAAGTCCGATCGTAAGGGCGGCAAGCAGGACAACCAGGATGATGGTGATCGCCGCCATGAGACTCGCGCCTGGTACCAGCGATTCACGGACAACGAGGTCGTAGCGCATGCCATCGATTTCCACCGGCGTCCGAAGTGTCCGGTATTCACCTATAATCCCCGTGCGCGGATCCGGCGCGAGCTCGGAATACAGGGAATCGGCGCGTAATGAAGGTGTAGCATCTTCAATGACAAATTCCTTGTTGACGAGTTGAAAGAAGTGCCGGTCCTCGGACGTCCTGATATAAGGCAGCGCGGAATAGAAGTCTTCTTTGTGCGCGGTCAGCACCCGGTCCATTTCCCTGAGGAAAAGAAATTCAATCGAAAGATAGAACAACGGTATAAAAACACACACAAGCAGAATGGAGAACAGCAGGTAACTTCTTATCGCTTTATTGAGCAGTCTCATGCTTCGAACTTGTAGCCCAGACCGTAGACCGTTCTGATGTAGTCGGGACAATTCAGCTCGCTGAATTTTCGCTTCAGGTTTTTCATGTGCGCGTAGATGAAATCGAAGTTGTCGAAGACATCGGCGTCGTCACCTGAAAGATGTTCGGCGATAGCGTTCTTTGTTACAACCCGGTTCTTGTTCGACACCATGAATACAAGCAGGTCAAATTCCTTACGGGTTAGCTCCACGGGTTTCCCGTTGGCGCGGACCGACTTACCCAACAGGTCGATCTCCAAGTCGCGGATGCGAAGCACATTACTGCCCTCAAACTTTTTACGCCGGATGACAGCGGCGACACGTGCGCTGAGCTCGGCGAGATGGAATGGCTTCGACAGATAATCGTCGGCGCCCAGGTGGAGGCCCCTGATCTTGTCGTCAAGCGAATTCTTTGCAGAGATGACCACCACACCGTCCAGCTTGCCTGATTTCTTGAGTTTCTCGAGGAGGTCGAGTCCGCTTCCATCCGGCAGCGTGATATCCAGGATAATGCAGTCATAATCATGAAGGGCGATCTTTTCATCGCCTTCGCGGACAGAATAGGCAACTTCACAAACGTAGCTCTCATGACGCAGGTACTGCACGATGCTTTTCGCCATTTCGAGTTCATCTTCGATAATGAGCACTTTCATAACGATTGAACGGCCCCTGTCAGCCCGACGGCTTTGAAGAAACCGACACCACCAAGTTAGCCTTATGACGGATCAAAAAAAACGGACGATTCTGAATTAAATCTGAACCGGAACCGGCATTCCGCAGCCCAATGTGGACACCAAACCGGACAGAGCATCCCCAGGAAACCTGGTGAGCAAGAAACCGAGGATATTCGCTATTTTAGAAACCTGGAACCTGCGACCGCGGGCTTTCCCGCCACAATCAAACGAAAACCAAGACGTATTGAACGTTAAAATCTATATACCTGATCCGGCGTTGCGGGAATATGTTCTGAACATATCAACAGTGTGCGCGGTGTTACCGGATGGTATTGAAGATGCTGTAACGCCTTATCCACCGTCTCCATTTCAATCGTTGATCTTCTACTGCAACGATCCGATCTCAATGAGCAGGGTCGGGAACGCCGGGTTTACAGAACAACCGTCGGCTGTACTGGTGGGACCGCAATGCACTCGCGTGAACATCAAAGTGCACAAAGTTCTGAAAGCAATTCGCGTGGATTTTCAGCCCGGGGTTATGTACAGGATGTTAGGTATACCAATGCATGAGTTGCTCGACGGCGGATTTGATGCCACAGCGTTCTTTGACAACAAAATCGGAAGTATTATGGAGGAGCTGCGAAACATTCCGGACCTGGAGCAAGGCAAGAATACTGTAGCGAAGTTTCTTGTGAACAAAATACGAAAGAGCAAATCGATACTACCATTTGATTCCGCGATCCGCGTACTCAGGAAACATGACGGAAACATGTCGGGTGAACAAGCCGCCTAGTTGTCGTGCCTGAGCACTAAACAATTTGAACGCAGGTGCAAAGAGCGGAT
>CBKWFZ010000223.1:0-6284 GCA_966673785.1 uncultured bacterium | reverse complement strand
GCGTTCCGGAGAAATGCTTTCTTTTTGAACGCGTCGGGAATGTAACCGACAAGGAATTTCACCAGGCCAACAGCGATTACAATTGCGGCGATGGCCTCCACAGCAATGCTGAATTGCATCGTGATGTTCCGTGCAAATTCTTCCATGGACAGATCGTAAAGAAGCCCCGCGGATGCAGGGCTTCGGGATTAAATTCAGCAAATAAACACGCCAACTACGACACAGTGTCGCTAGCGCCGCGTGTATTCCGTCGCCCTCTCCCCGAATTCTTCGAAGACCAGATTGACAGCTTCGCGTATCTTTCCTGAGTCTTTTAAGAATTTATTGTTATCGATAAGACCCGACGCGAATCCATGCCAGATAATCTCCCCGGTTCTGCGGTCAACCAGATGCACCATGATGGTACCTGCCTCAACTTCGTACTCAGTCACCGACTCCGGATCGCGGACCGTCGTTTGATCCCAGTATGTCGTACCCATTCCTTCAAATCCACGTAAGGTTACCGGCTTTTCGAAAACGCGGAAGTTTACAACCATGTCGGGATTCTCTGAGGTCTTCTCATAACCCAACCCACGGAGTTCAGCTTCCACGGCATTGCGGATTTCGGCTTTAAGCACAAGATCGTTCAGGAAGTACAACCCTTCATCCAATGAGTTGTCCACCTGACTTGTCCAGCCGAATGTTTTAAAATTGCTGACGTCTTTATCGAGATTCTTATCGCCTTCCACGGTAATTGTCTGGGCGAAAGAAACCGACGTCAATATCGTTAGTATTAATGCTATAATTCCTGCTCTCTTCATAATTCAACGTTTTTTAGTTCAACAACACATAGAAGGGTAAAAATCTGATGCCTTCAGGTTGAGGATAACGCTGAAATAATGTCAGGGCGGCTGTACCAAATTGGATTGGCGAATAGCTGTATAGTTGCGTAATGGAAACAGCTTTTTATTTATCGCAAAAGAAAAATACTGTTGTTATTTAAGCGATCTGAAATACGATTTGGCATGCTACTGTCAATGACACGATCGTGCGGCTGACGACTTTTGCAGGGTGGCGGTGAACATTTTCCACACTGCTCGATGAGTCATTTGCAGCCGTTTAAAACTCATTGATCAAACTACAATGCGCTGCTGGTTGCATTCTTGCAGTTGATTGCTCAATTTAGCGGAGTAAAGAAGTTTCGGGTGAAACTACCCACATGAACAGGCTGATCAAATTCCTCGCTGTATCGATTCCCGCGATTATGATCGTTGTCGTCATCGGACATCTGTACTGGCTGGCGAGTCTGAACGGTAACGAGAAGTTCCCTGCAGATACATTTCTGGACAGCGTTGCAAATAAGACTGCATTGGTAGTCGTCGCACATGATGACGACGCTATTGGCTGCGCCGGAACAATTTCTGAACTCACCCGGAAAGGGTGGAAGATTCATTTGCTTACCTTCTACGGGCATTGGAGAAAACAGGACAATCCGCTTCGAAAAAAGGAAGTTGAACGCGTAGCAGAAATTCAACGACTGGCCAGCATCACGCTGCTTGACTTTTCGATCCAGCGAACGGATACCGTGAAAGAACCATGGCGGCCAATTCCATATGCGCGATTCGCGGAGTATATGGATGTGGATTCGCTGAAGAAAATCATTGCTGCCAGCATTCAAGAACACAAGCCTTCCGTGGTGTTCACACTGGATAACGTAATCGGAGGGTATGGTCATCCTGAACACGTTTGTGTCAGTCAAACAACTCTGGATATCTGTGAAGAGACCAAAGCCGTCGCTGATTTTTCCGTTCAGCGTATATATCAGGCTGTTTTTCCAAAAACGTTAAACGATAACATACTGGAGGATAATCCTGCCTTTATTGCCGCGAAGCAGATCTATAACGCTGAAGGCTCTCCCGACCCTACGGTAGAGATCGATATTCTCACTAGCTCCAGGGAAAAGAAGCAGGTAATGCTCGCGTACGAATCCCAAAGGCGAAACCTTGTGAAGATCTGGCCCTACTACAACGTGTACCCGCACTGGCTGTATTTCCGGATATTTGATAAAGAGTATTTCCGGAGTATTGTGATCAAAGATCTGTGACGTTGTGATCAGGTGGACGCTTGTTCGGGGAAAGGCTATCTCAAGAGCGGAATATCCAGTATGGTAAATGGCCATCACGTCTCACTAATCCAAATAGCGGAGCGGATATCCAATTTGCATTGAGTTGGTCGCAGATTTTCCATACCTTTTGTAAAACTCATGCATCGTATGAAAATACTATTCCTTAATGTTTTAACACTTCTTGTTACCATATCAACGGCCGCAGCCCAGGATGCCAACTACGACGAATCGAAAGTCGGCACGTTTAAGCTACCCGAAACCCTGGTTGCGGATAATGGCGCACGTATTTCGTCCGTAAAGGATTGGGAGAATATCCGCCGTAAGGAGATCATAAAAAAATTCGAAACCTACGTTTATGGACGCATCCCCGGCAAGCCTGCGGAGATGCGCTTTGATGTCGTAGAAAAGGGGAGCGCGCTAAATGGAAAAGCGACCCGCATCCAGGCGCGCATTTATTTTGACGAGGCGCGGCGCGTGACGCCACTGACGGTTCTGATGTATATTCCTGAGGGTAAGCGTAACGTACCGATGTTCGTCGGGTTGAATTTTAACGGGAACCATACTGTGCATGACGATCCCGCTATTGTAATCCCGGATCAATTCCGGCAGCTGCGACCCGAGAACAAAACCCCCGAACGCGGCAGCCAGACGTCGCGTTGGCAGGTGGAGGAACTGATCGCGAATGGGTTTGGTGTAGCGACTGCTTGGTATGAGGAACTGGAAGCGGATCACAAGGACGGTTACAAAACCGGCGTTCGCACCACCCTCGCGCGTGAACTCAACATCGACGCAAACGAATGGGCGGCGCTTGCTGTCTGGGCCTGGGGACTGCATCGCATGGTGGATTTTCTGGAGACCGTTCCGCAAGTGGATGCGTCTCGTATTGCTCTGGTCGGCCATTCACGACTTGGAAAGGCGGCTCTCTGGGCGGTTGTGAATGACGCGCGGTTCGCCCTGATGGTTTCGAACAACGCCGGCGAGGGCGGCGCCGCTTTAACCAGAAGAAATTTCGGTGAAACCGTCGAACGCATCAATACACGATTTCCGCACTGGTTCATCGATAAATACAAAGAATACAATAACGATGTCTCCAGCCTCCCTGTTGATCAGCATATGCTACTCGCGCTCATCGCACCGCGTCCCTTGTATGTTGCCAGCGCAACCGATGATCGTTGGGCTGATCCGAAGGGGGAGTTTCTCAGTGCTGTTTATGCCGGCGATGTTTATAAGCTTTATGGGAGAAAGGGCCTGGGTACAGATCAGCAGCCAAATCCGGACAAAGCGATCGGAAACACCATACGTTATCACATCCGGACCGGTAAGCATGACATCACGCCGCAGGATTGGGTGCATTACATCGCGTTCGCCAAAGAAATGTTCCGGTAAAATAAAACAGCTCCAGAAACGGTTCCTGATAGGGTAGTTTTATAAAATAAACGAAATCGAGGCGGCATGAAAAATCACATAGGGCTATCGATAATATTTGTCTTGCTGTTTACCGGATTTCGGGTGAGCGCTCAGGGAATCACAGCGGCGCATAGCGATTCGCTGAACAATCTGGTGGACAAGTATTACGACCTTAATTTGAAGATATTCCAAAAGAATTCAACTGTGGCGGAGATCGATATGCTCTTCGATATCTTCACTGCTGACTTTACGTACAGTCATCCGCGCTATGGCGGAACATACACACGTGATGATCTGTATGAAGGATATGTGCGCAACCTGAAGAACGGCGCCTACAACGGAACGGTTACCGATATCCGGATATTGAAAAAGATCACAGGACTTAATGCGGTAGTTGTGCAGAAAAGGTTCGTCGAAAAGACGAGTACAGGAATAAAGGAAGGAGATCCGGAAATGACGTTGTTTGAGTTCCGAGACGGAAGAATATCCCGCATTATCGAGTATTGGTAGTGGATGCGGGATCATTAAGTTCATTCCATGGAAATTAATATTAAGCTTCGCGATCAGATTTTTGCCGTTATCGAGAATCAGATCAAAGCGAATAGTCCACCCGAAACAAAAGTGGCTTATGACCGCCTGCGCCGGGAGGGATTTGACGATTTCCAGACGAGGCAGCTGATCGGACAATGTCTGGCGGTGGAGCTATTCGATGTTCTTAAAATGCGTCGCGTTTTCGACCACGAACGTTATATAAGGAATCTCAACAGACTACCCGAAGAACCGTTTGAAGAAGATTCGGAGGAAGAGGGTTAAGGTAATCTTCCGTGGCATTATCCATTCACATTCAATGACGCTGATTAGGATATCTCGTGAGCAGAGTACACTTTCTGCATGACCGCAATGTTGTGGTGATGAATTGCATTTACCTACATTTCGGATACCAAAACCATTAACCCCGGCGCGGACAGATTCGACGTTTCAGCTTGCTAACGAATGCCCTCGCCAGCGTGTCGTGGATCGGCGATTCTGCCTTTGGGCGGAATGACACGATGATTTCAAAATTTACGCTGCAATTAAAATGTAAAGCATATGAATCCGCTTGAAGTTTTTCAAAAAGAAGCCCCTGACGTTGCAAAGGCGTTTGATGGACTGATCGATGCCTTGATTAAGACACCCGGACTTGACGCTAAAACCAAACAACTTGTCTACATTGGCATAAAGTCGGCAATGGGCGACACAACCGCTGTGTATTTTCATGTGCCCATGGCAAAGAAACTGGGCGCAACCCGCGAGGAGATTCGCGACACAATTCTCATTACGCTTTCTGTATGCGGACTGAAGGGAGTAGCCACCTGCCTTCCGCCGGCGCTGGATATTTATGACAAGAGTTCATAAATTACGCAGAGGACAATACGTTTTATAAAAATGAAAATGCGTGGGTAAACTTGATCTGAAATCAAGCGCGAAGGTCGATGAGATCTTCAAGGCATATCCGGATTCAGTACGGGAAAAGATGCAGTTCCTGCGGGATCTGGTGATAGCAACGGCGCGGGAAACCGTTGATGTCGATGCACTTGAGGAGACCTTGAAATGGGGTGAGCCCAGTTTCGTAACAAAGATCGGTAGTACGTTGCGTGTGGACTGGAAGAAGAAAGCGCCGGACCAGTATGCGATGTATTTCCAGTGCACGAGCCGCCTCGTGGATACGTTCAGGTTGGTGTATGGCAACCGCTTCCGTTACGAAGGGAACCGTGCGATCGTTTTTGGAATGAATGAAAAGTTGCCTTTGGCGGAGCTTAAGGAATGTATCAAAGCGGCGCTGACTTATCACACGGTGAAGCATCTGAAGACGCTTGGACTCGATTCGGTTAAAACATAATAACAACGCAGACCGGCTATGAATTTCACGAACCTTGTACCCAATATCTTTTACCAGGATATCCGTGACGGGCTCCGGCTTTTCGTCGATGTCCTCGGCTTCCGGATCGCGCACGATGAGATCAAATCCAAACGGCCCTTTTGCGTGCTGTCCAGGGGAACGATATGGATTAATCTATTCGAAGACTCAGGACTGGCCGGGGAGCATCATCCGGAATTCAGGCTTGTGACAGAGAACATTGGCGAGGTGTATGATAAAATTTCCACGACTCACCCTGAACTGCTGCATCCTAACCTGAGCGTTGTTACGCTGCGGCCCTGGGGAGCGAAGGAGTTCGCGATACGGGACAATCAACTGGGGATTGTAATCCAGGAATGGCCTGCACGGTAAGTATGCGGATTATGCTGGCGGGGTAGGTAGTTATGGTCTGATTACGGGTCGTGCGACGGATCAGGACTAAAGTCCGAGACTATTTTTTTGCACATTGCCTACGGCTAAAGCCGTAGGTTATTGGTGAAGCAGTTTCTATAAATAAGAACGCGCCTGTTCAAGCAAATGATTTTTGAAGGGAAGGTATTTGACATGTTTGCTGAACCACCTTTTCTCTTATCTTCGTCCTACTAACCGTTAATTGTTATCAAATGCGCATGAACATTCTTTTCGGGCTTTTAAGTCTTCTTACGTTCTTCTGCTTTAGTCAGTCAGACGCACAGGTCAGGTTTGCGGCAAGAGGCGGACTCAACGTGGCGTATGCCAGGTTTGATGGACAATACACCGGAATCGACACGCGGCCCGTAGTGCGACCGTACCTCGGTGTAGCGGCCGCCGTACCACTGGCAAGCCAATTTTATCTGCGTCCGGAGCTCCTGATTTCGTTGAAAGGGTGGCAGGAAA